>ONBN01000005.1 GCA_900316115.1 uncultured Eubacteriales bacterium | reverse complement strand
TCCTTAAGGTATTTTTGTTTTGGTCGACTTAATCCTAACATAAGGAGAAGGTGCTTTCTTTATCTTTATTTAATTTCCCTACAAAAACTTTACCCTAGCAATATTCTTATCCCGTACCAGTTCATAAATATTTTATGATACATTCACAAGATTATACCTATTTCTTTCCATTCCATGTCCGGTTTACGCATTTCATACCTTGCTTTTTACATTCACTCTTGCAATTCTTTCAGAATGCATTTTACATAGATTAATCGTCTTAGACATTTCAGTTATTTTTTGCATCCCTTTTCTCTTTTTCATATTTTTTTAATTCTGCAAGTGCTTCTCCACCCAAGGGATAAAGCACTATAATATTGAAGATAGTCATCAGTCCGATTCCCACATCTCCCAGATCCCATACAAAAGTATAGGCCGCCATTCCGCCAATAAAAAGCATTACCAGTGCCAGTACCTTATAGGCCGTCTGCCAGCACCATTTGTCTCCAAAAATATAGGATACATTGCTTCTCGCATAAAACAGGATCCCAAGGAATGTAGAAAAACTGAAAAGAAAAAGGGTCACTGCAATAAAGATCACGCCAAACCTGCCAAGGTGATACTCCATGGCTTTCTGCATAAGGTCCATTCCTGCAAGACCTGCAGTCAGTTCTTCAGGAGCAAGAAGCATGATCATTGCTGTACAGCTACAGATTACAATCGTATCAATAAATACGCCCAGCGCCTGTACCAGGCCTGCTTTTACCGGACTGCTGCACTCTGCCGCAGCCGCTGCACAGGGAGCCGATCCGGAGCCTGCCTCATTGGAAAAAAGTCCTCTTTTTACTCCGTTCATGATCACTGCGCCAAATCCACCTGCTGCCACCTGCCGGATACCAAAAGCTTCCTGGAAGATCCTTGAAAACACTCCCGGAAGGCTTCCCAGATTCATCAGGATGATCACAACAGTAATGGCAAAATAGCATACTGCCATTACAGGAACCATCAGATCCAGAACCTTTACTGTAGCATTTTTGCGAAGCACGATCACTGCCGCAAGGGCTACCAGAAGAACAGTTGTCACGATGGGTGGTACAGAAAAAGCATTTTTAAAAGAGGATACCACTGAATTGCTGATCACCTGGCTGATCCCGCACCAACAGATCAGTCCAGATATAGCAAAAAGTGTAGCGATCACCACATGTTTTCTCTTTTTCCCCTGCTTTCTCTCAATATAACTGTGGATGTAGTAAGCTGGGCCGCCTCTGTACCCTCCGTAAAGAGGATCCTTTTCTTTGTACAGCTGAGCCAGCGTTGCCTCCACAAAGGCAGTGGATGAGCCAATGATCGCTGTCACCCACATCCAGAATACGGCGCCTGCACCTCCAGCAGAAATAGCTGCCACAACACCTACCAAATTTCCCATTCCTACTCTGGTAGCCGTGGAAATCAGCAGGGACTGAAACGAGGATAGACTGTTTTTATGGGTCTTTTTCTCTGTAAGGGCTTTCACCATATCCGGAAATAACCGGATCGGCAGAAGCCGTGTACGCACAGAAAAATAAATACCAGCTGGAATCAGGAAAAAGATCAGAAGTGAAATCCCAAGCCTGCCTCCGCCTGGAAGCGGTATATATACCAGATCTCCCCATAAAAACTGGTATACCTTTTCAATCAATGTTATCACCATGTGTAAATACCCCGCTTAAATCCGCTTCCAAACTCTGTGAATTCCTTTATGGCTCTTAAGCGTTTTTCCGCAACTTCTGAGAGCTGCTTATCCTTTTTATAGAACAGGCTTTCCCAGTGTTTACCATCAAAGGCCTTCTTAAATTCTTCGATCACATCTTCACTGACCTCATAGCAGTCCTGGCAGATGGATGGTCCTACGGCTGCGATCAGATCCTGTGGGTTCGTCCCATAGACCTCTGTCATTTTGCAGATGGTTGCCTGTCCCATCCTGCCCTTTGTCCCTCTCCATCCGGAATGTGACAAACCGATTGCTTTATGTACTGGATCGATCAGATACAAAGGTACACAATCTGCATAAAATGTAGTAAGCACTACCCCTGGTTCATCTGTCACCAGACCGTCCACATCCTGATAATCCCTGGGATACAAAATGCCTTTTCCCCTGTCTTCTTCTGTTACAATCCGTACATTGGTGGTATGGGTCTGATAGGAAACAACAAGATCCTCCATCTGGCAGCCCATGGCCTTTGTGATCCTGCGGTAATTCTCCAGTACATTAGCCTTATCATCCCCTCTGGAAAAGCTTAAATTCATAGAAGAAAGACAGCCCTGGCTTACTCCTCCCAGCCTGGTGCTGAAACCGTGACAGATCCAGGGAAGTGTCTCCAATTCCGGCCAGGTAAGATAAGTTACCCCATCTTTTTCATTTATTTTCATTTTGGGCTGTTGTTCATTATGCCACCGGATCTTCATAAATGTCTTCCTCCACCTGATTTGTGCAACTTACAATTCAAACGCATTGGGGATCCACTGCACCTGCCCGTCCAGGATCCCGACCACATCAAACCTGCAGGGCGTATTTTCACTCCATTTGTGGGTCAACAGATAATACTCTGCCACTCTTCCCAGGGTCCGCTGCTTCTGCAGATTTACAGCAGCCAACGGATTTCCATGGCTGCCGTTTTTTCTGTATTTCACTTCCACAAATACCAGATATTTCCCGTCCATGGCAATTAGATCCACCTCTCCCATCCGGCATCTGTAATTTCTTTCTCTTATGTGTAATCCATGCTCTGTAAGAAAGTCGGCAGCCAGTTTTTCATAGTAACTGCCTACTGCTCTTTGATTTACACATTTTTTCAATAAAAAATTCTCCTGATATCAGATAAAATTCTTAATAAAAGTAGCCCTGTGTATAGGGGACGGCCCGTACTTTTTCAGCGCCCGGATATGAGCCTGTGAACCATATCCCTTATTAGATGCAAAGCCATACTCAGGCATCACAGGATCGTATTCTTCCATCATCCGATCCCTGGTAACTTTTGCCACAATGCTTGCCGCTGCAATAGATACACTTTTGGCATCACCCTTGATAATAGAAACCTGAGGGATCTCCACTCCCGGGATCCTTACTGCATCATTCAGAAGGATCTGCGGCTTTACGGACAGCTTGCTGATGGCCTGGCGCATTGCTTCATATGTGGCCTGCAGTATATTGATCTCATCAATACGTGCCGGGCCTACAATGCCAATCCCTACTGCCACTGCCTGATCTAGGATCTGCTGATACAGGATCTCTCTTTTCTTTGCAGAAAGCTGCTTGGAATCATTCAGATACAGGATCTGACAGTCCTTTGGAAGGATCACCCCACAAGCCACTACCGGCCCGGCCAAAGGTCCCCTGCCTACTTCATCGATCCCGCAGATATACCCCAGATGTTCATATTTATGCTCATATACCTTCAGAGACTCTGTACGCTCAAGCTCTGCCTGGTATGCAGCTTCTTTTTTGCGGTACTGCTCCAGAAGCTTCTGCACGCCGCTGCGGCTGTCACTTCCATACTTTTCATACAGTTCCGCCCAGTCCTGCTGCCTGGCATTTTCAAATTCCCCTTTGATCTCCCCGATAGAACTCATGCTTTTTCCTCTTTAGATACTTATTCTTTTGCTGTTTCTTATTTTGTTATCTCTTCTTTTGCTTCTTCTTTCATCGGCGGCCACTCTACTGTGATCCTGCCCAGCTTGCCGGACCGGAAGTCATCAAAAAGAATGCCGGATGCTTTTCCGTAATCCAGTTCTTCGCCTTTTTTCAAGCAGCCACGTACCCTTGCGATTGCCTCCAGAACCTGTACGTTGGTTCCCTCTTCCGGTACATCGTATCGCTTATTAATAGCCCCCGGATAATACTCTCTCAAAAATCCGATCAGTTCCAGGGAAAGCTCTTCCATATTCAAAATATCATCTTTAATGGAACCTACAAATGCCAGTCTTTTCCCTGTATCCGGATCTTCAAATTTAGGCCACAGGATCCCTGGTGTATCCAAAAGCTCCACGCCCTTATTCAGACGGATCCACTGCTTGCCCTTTGTCACACCTGGCTTATTACCAGTCTTTGCACAGGCTCTGCCCGCAAAAGTATTGATAAATGTAGATTTGCCTACATTCGGGATGCCTGCCACCATGGCGCGGATAGGGCGGTTCTTGATCCCACGCCTTCTGTCTCTTTCGATCTTTTCCTTGCAGGCTTCCTGGATCACTGCCTGAATAGCCTTGATCCCGGATCCGTTCCTGGAATCCACCTTTACTACATGAAACCCTTTTTCCTGAAAATAGGCTTTCCATCTTTCATTCTGCCTGTCGTCTGCCAGATCAGCCTTATTCAGAAGGATCAGCCTTGCCTTATTCTTGCCCAGTTCATCAATATCCGGATTCCTGCTGGAAAGAGGCACTCTTGCATCCACCAGCTCAATGATCAGATCGATCAGACGGATATCCTCCTGCATCTGTCTTTTTGCCTTGGTCATATGACCGGGATACCAGTTAATATTGATTCTATTTTCACGATTATCCATTCTTTTCACTTCCATTCTTCCATATAAATGATTGCCTGTATTGTTTAACAGCCATGCAGCTTATTACCTATACGGCAATTACCTGTATTCTTATTCAAAAAAGCCAAGGGATTTCACAGGGAAAATCTTAAACCACAGCTTTCCTGTAATGTATTTCTTATTTACCTTCCCAATGCTGCCATATCGGCTGTCCTCACTGTTATTCCGGTTATCACCCAGAACAAAATATTCACCTGCCTCCAGCGTTATCGCACTGGAAGCCATCCCAGGATTACTGATCACAGGGAAATCCTTCCCCTCTTTGTATGTTTCGCCATTGATCAGGATCTGGCCATCCACGATCTGTACTGTTTCCCCTGGAAGCCCGATCACTCTGCGGATATGCAAAGCTGCATCATCACTGGCATTTGTACGGAAAACGATCACATCTCCCCTTTTCGGGGAAGATACACGATAAATCACACGGTTCATAAAATACCGGTCGCCAACGGAGATCGTAGGCTCCATGGAACTTTCCTGCATGGTCACTGACTGGAACATGGCGATTCCTACCAGTGCTGCAAAAGCCAGAGTCACAATAATTTCAAAAACGAGGCGCACCACGCCCCGAACCTTCTTATCTTCCAGTTTTTCTTTTGCTTCTGCTATGGATTTATTTTCTCTCCAGGTAGCCCGCCAGTTTTCCCATTTTTCCCTGGAGCGTTTCTTTCTTCTATTCTTTAACATATTTGTATGCTCCTGTTTTTCGATTAGCTGTTACAGTATAACACACTTTAAACCGTAGAAGCAAGGAATCCATAAAAATAACTGCCTCCGGAAATCAATCCGATGGCAGTCATTCTCATAGTCAGGTATGGATTATTTTACACGCTCTTTAACTTTAGCAGCCTTACCTACACGATCTCTTAAGTAGTTAAGTTTTGCACGACGCACTTTACCACGACGGATAACTTCTACATTCTTTACGTGTGGGGAATGAAGCGGCCATGTTTTCTCAACGCCAACACCATTGGAGCTCTTTCTTACTGTGAAAGTTGCTCTTGTGCTTCCGCCCTGTTTCTTTAATACTGTTCCCTCGAAAACCTGGATTCTCTCACGGTTTCCCTCTTTGATCAGTGCGTGTACTCTTACAGTATCACCTACATTGAACTGAGGAACATCTGCTTTTAACTGTTCTGCTTCGATGTTTTTGATAATGTCGTTCATGTTCTTTCTCCTATTCTTCTATTGGATGTTCTTAATACACATGAGGTAACAGAGGACCATCTTTTTTCACAACATGATTGATTATACTATAGAACACCTGCTATTGCAAGAGTTTTTTGCGGTGCCATATTATTTTATCAGCCTGTCATACAAAATAACCCCTTCACCTGTTTTCAAATTATATTTCTTTTTATATAACATTGTCCAAAATGCTTGATTTTTTGTATAATCCTTTTTCCCTTCAGCAAAGAATGATCTGCAAAAATACTTATCATCTTTGTTATGAGATAAAAACAAATACAAATTCCTGGATTCCATATTATTTTTCATCAGATAATCGGCATCTATCATAGAATACATATTTGCCGTACTGTAATCCCATCAAATGAAAACAATCTTTCTTGTCAAAAGTAGTTCTTAGAGTTACAGCTACTCCTTTTCTTCCTAATACAATCTCGTATTCAATATTCAAAAGTGGAAGGAATGCATTTACACAGTCTTTTATATTTCGCATAAAATCCATTCCTCCTAAAAAGAAAGACTCTGCCAAAAACGGCAGAGCCTCCGACATTTTCTTTCAAAACATATAGTTTCTAGCCAGATTGTGGTAAATGTCGAACCCGTATAAAGCTCGTAAAGCACTGCTTTCTGGCACAACACTTTACTTCAACACTTGGCAGACACTCAAGTTGCCTGTCTTTAATATTATATTATCTGCCTTCCCCTAATATGTCAATCAAGAATTCCCATTTTCACAAAGAATTAATAATTAGTGTTTCTGTTCACAGCAACCAATTAATTCTATGAAACAGCCGCCGGACAAGGGTTCCGACGGCTGTTGTGGATTTGGATAGATTCAATATTATACATTAATTATGCGTTCTTTTCTCCCGGTACTGTCACCATCTTACGAACCTGAACCAGCGCTTTTGAAACAGCCGGAATAGAGATCAAGATCAGTGTAATAACTCCCTCAGCAAGAATGTAGCTGTAATTGTATACAATAGGATAAATAGCAGATAATGACTTCGGATAATTCTCAGGCATATAGCTCATCCAGTACAGATATCCACCAAGAACATGGAATGCACCTCTTGCAAGGATAGCTGCCACGTATGCTTTCTGCAGTCCGTATTTCTTTGATTTTGAGAAAAATCCGGCAATACCCATAGCACCAAAAGCCAGGATATAATCACAGCATACCTGGAAAAAGCTAAGTACATATGGCTCCTGCAGGAACTGGAAGATACCATATACCAGACCTGTCAGAATACCGATCTTAGGTCCGTACCAGTATCCGATAAGTACGATAAAAAGCATGCTGCATAAGGTTACAGATCCACCGAATGGCAGAGAAAATACTTTAAGATAAGAAGTGGCATATGCAAGTGCCAGAGCCACTGCACAGGTCACAAGCTGCTGTGTAGTCAGCTTGCCTGAAGAACTTTTCTTATGGAAAAGTACAGCTGCGATCACTACCAGGATCACCATGGCAGCAATACATGTTACATAGCCGGCAGTGGTCAGTCCACCGTCAGCAGTTACTAAAAAATCCATCATTTGTTTTTCCTCCTTACGTTGGCATTATCCAAATCAAGTTAAAAGGTCGAAGTCTCCGGTCACCAGCAGGATGTCCTCTCCGGTGATTGCTTCCTCTCAGCCTGCGCCCGCAAGCTCCCTTGGTTCGTCCTAAAGTATAGCACACCCCTGCCCTCCATACAACATAAAATTCCACACAAAACACAATCCCCGTCTCCCCCACCCTACAGATAAAAATTCCCCTCTTATGAGATTTTACTTTACCCCCAAATTGTGTTATTCTATCTTCTGGAAAAGTATATACAAATAAATACATATAAAAACGGATAAGGAGAGAGAGAAATGTCTTTAAAAATAGGAAGAAATGACCCCTGCTGGTGCGGAAGCGGAAAAAAATACAAAAAATGCCATGAGGTATTTGATGAAAAACTGGAACAAATGAAGCAAAAAGGCTACCCGGTGCCTGACCACAGCATGATCAAAACTCCTGAACAGATTGAGAAGATCAAAGAAAGCTGCAAGATCAACATTGCAGTACTGGATTATGTGGCAGAGCATATCCGCCCTGGTATTACCACCCAGGATATTGACGACTGGGTACACGAAGAAACCATACGTCACGGCGGGATCCCTGCCCCACTGAATTACGAAGGCTTCCCAAAGAGCGTATGCACCTCCATTGACCAGGTGGTATGCCACGGAATCCCATCAGATGATGTAGTACTGAAAGAAGGAGACATTATCAACGTAGATGTTTCCACTATTTATAATGGATATTTTTCTGACTCCTCCCGTATGTTCTGCATCGGAAGTGTAAGCCCAGAAAAAGAAAAACTGGTAAAGGTTGTTAAAGAGTGTGTGGAGATCGGTATCTCAAAGGTACAGCCCTGGACTCCGATTGGAAATATGGGGCATGCCGTTCATCAGCATGCACTTGAAAACGGTTACACAGTAGTAAAGGAAATCGGCGGACATGGTGTAGGCCTGGAATTCCATGAGGATCCATGGGTAAGTTATACTTCCGAAGAAGGAAGCGGCGTGCTGATGGTGCCAGGCATGATGTTCACCATCGAGCCTATGGTAAATATGGGATCTGACGAGGTGTACACCGATGAGATCGACGACTGGACAGTACGTACCTGTGACGGTCAGCCTTCTGCCCAGTGGGAAGTCACAGTCCTGGTAACAGACACCGGCTGTGAGGTGATCTGCTGGTAATGGGCGAGAAGATCCAATGCCTGATCACTTTTGTTGAGGCTTTTAAGAATCCCGAAACATTTCAAAAAGGACTGGCACTTCTTCCTGATGCCGGTTCCTGGAAAGAACGAAAAGAAAACATTTCCCGACTGCGCCGCCCCGAGAGGTGCCTGGAAAGTCTTGGGGCAGGGCTTCTGCTCCGTAGTCTTTTGCTGCAAAAAGGCCTTCCACTGGATGCACTTTCTATTTCCGAGAAAGGCAAGCCTTTCCTAAATGGTTCTGATTTTCATTTTAATCTGTCCCACAGCAGCGGATACGTAGTCTGCGCTTTTGGCTCTGCTCCCTGTGGGATCGACATCCAGCAGGAAAAAGAAGACCGTTCCGGGATTGCACGTATTTTCTTTACAGAGTCTGAGAATGCCCTTGTGCAGGAATACGGAAAAGCCATGTTTACACGGATCTGGGCATTAAAAGAAAGCTATGTAAAATATAAAGAGGAGGGGTTATCCCTTCCCCTGAAATCCTTTCAGGTTCAGCCCGGCACTCTTTCCGGCAATCTGGAAAGTGAACAGATTTTTACTTGTACTTCTTCTATACATTCCAAAGAAGAAACTTATGAAGCCTGTGAATTTGCTTTTAAGGATTACCGGATCGCCGTATGCTCTGCCCTTCCCATAGAGCCTTGTCTTCACAAGATTTCTGCAGCAACACTTTTAGCTTCACAACAGGAGCTTGTCTCTACTCCTGTATTTCCACAGAAAAGAGGAATTTGTAATGAATGAGAGTCGTAACGAAAAGTTGGGCACAATGCCTATTCCCAGACTAATGGCCAGCCTTGCCATCCCTTCTGTGATCGCCCAGCTGATCAATGCTCTATATAATATTGTGGATCGTATGTACATCGGTCATATCCCAAAGGTAGGTTCTGTTGCACTTACCGGAGTAGGACTTACCTTCCCTATCCTGATGATCATTTCTGCATTCAGCGCTTTCATAGGCGCAGGCGGTGCCCCTCTGGCAGCCATTGCCCTTGGAAAAAAGGATGTACATAAGGCAGAAAAGATCCTTGGCAACGGTGTAACTGTATTGCTTTGCTTTTCCCTGATCCTTACGGTTTTCTTCACGATCTTTAAAAGGCCCCTTCTTTTTATGTTTGGGGCAAGCAGCCAGACCATTGACTATGCCCTGGATTATGTACAGCTTTATCTGCTTGGTACTGTGTTTGTCCAGCTGGCCCTTGGACTGAATATGTTTATCTCCTGCCAGGGACAGGCAGGGATCGCCATGATGTCTGTGCTGATCGGCGCATTGTTGAACATTATCCTTGACCCCATCCTGATCTTTACCTTTGGTATGGGAGTAAGAGGTGCAGCTTTAGCAACGATCTTTTCTCAGGCAGTAAGTGCTGCATGGGTGATCCATTTCCTTCTGTCCCAGAAGTCTGTTATGAGGATCAAAAAGAGCAACATGAAGCCTGAACTTTCCGTGATCGGCAGTGTAATGGCTCTTGGTATTTCTCCGTTTATCATGCAGGCTACAGAAAGTGCCATTAACATTGTGCTGAACCGGGGACTTTCCATTTATGGAGGGGATCTTTACGTTGGTTCCATGACCATTCTTCAAAGTGTCATGCAGCTGATCGTTATCCCTATCCAGGGCTTTACCCAGGGTGTACAGCCTATTATCAGCTTTAACTTTGGAGCAGGTAAATTCGACCGTGTAAAAAAGACTTACCGGCTGACCATTGGTGTTACCTTTGCAGCAGCTACTGTCTGTTGCTTACTTACCCTGTTGTTCCCAACAGTCTTTGCCGGGATCTTCACTTCTGATAAAGAGCTGATCCGTCTGGTAGGAAAAGTAATGCCTGTATTTATGGCCGGAATCTGGCTGTTTGGTCTTCAGATGGGATGCCAGACCACATTTATGGGACTTGGGCAGGCAAAGATTTCTCTGTTCATTGCCCTGCTTCGTAAGGTATTCCTGTTGATCCCGCTGGCTCTGATCCTTCCTAAATTCTTCGGAGTTATGGGTATCTATTATTCTGAACCCATCTCCGATATCACTGCAGCTTCTATCGCAGGGATCATCTTCCTGTGTGTACGTAAAAAGATCGTATCCCAGGAAGCGCTGTCCAGACTGGATTAACCGCCAGATAGCAGTATAACCCAGATGACAATATAGCAAAGTAATTTTACATATAATATACAATAAAAGATGCTGTACACAGATTGAGGGAACACCCATAACTCTCCTTTAATCTCATGTACGGCATCTTTCGTTTGTTTAATCAATTCCCGCTGCGGCACTGTCTGCTGATGTCTGGTCTGTAGTCATAATACTGCTCAGTTCATCGATCATCTCATCATCCTTCAGACGGAACTTAACCTCTACACGACGGGACGCATCTTTATCTACATTACCGTCGGCATCCAGGATCGGATTCGCCATGGAATGTCCATTGACTGTAAGGTAATCCTGCAGATCAACCGTCTGGTCAGAAGTGAGGAATTCTCCCTGTATTTCCAGCAGATACTGGGCTACTGCCAGGGATCTGCGCTGTGAAAGCTCCAGGTTATAAGCATAATCTCCATCTGTATCTGTGTAACCGTCAATAATGATCTCTGCCAGATAAGACTTGTAGCTGTCTTCCAGAAGCACCTTGCAGTAAATCGGCAGAACACTGCGAAGGGCTGTTTTTCCCTCTTCAGTAAGCTCTGCATCATCATAAGCAAAAAGAACGCTGGCATCCAGTGTCAATGCTCCTGTCTGGGAATCAATATTAACATTCAGATTATTCTTGGCAAATTCCTGCTGCAGGGACTCAACAACCTCTGCCTTTACACCGATGATATTATCGATCTTGGCCTGCTGGGTGTTGATCAGCTGGGTTTTCTCATCCAGATCCACCTGCTGCTGTGCAAGAGCTGCTTCCTGTTCCTTAAGCTTCTGTGCCTGTTCTGCCAGCTGCTGTGCCAGGGCAGACAGCTTCTCATCCTGTGTCTTCAGCTTTGCATCCTGGTCATCCAGGGTATTCTGCTGTGCAGTGATCTCGGCAATATAATTGGCCTGCATCTCATTCTTCTCTTCCTGCTCCTTAATGCTCTCATCATAGCTTTTCTGAGCCTGGAAAAGAGTTACGCACATGATCAGTACGAAGAGAAGCAATACACCGCACATCATATCGGAATAGGAACGCCAGATATTAAAGCTTCCATCCTCAGATTTTCTTTTCTTGTGCATGATTCTCTCCTTTATTTAAATAAACCGAATTTTCCTTTCTGTGCTCCTTTGGAAAGTTCTTTGATATTCCTGGAGATCTCCTCCAGAACTGCCTGCTGGTCTGCCGCCTGCTGCTCCATCAGCTTCTCAAGTCTGTCCATAGACTCCTGATTGCTGCCGCCGCTCATCAGATAAACGCTTCTGTCTCCTACTGCGGAAAGCTCGGAAAGAAGTCTGCGTACCTGCTCCATTGTCTTATAAGACTGCTGCTGGTATCTGGTAAACTCCTGAAGCTCTCTGCCCAGTTCCTCAACAAGCCTGCTGTTGGATGCCAGAAGATCCGTGCCTGCCTGATTGGAGGCTGAAGCCTTCTCCATGCCAGAAGCTGCTGTTTCCACATATTTCTGCATTGCCTGGTTACATGCTACCCAGAACTTGGCTGCAGACTTCTCTGCATCCTTCAGATAATCTACCACATGCTGGTAATCCTGCTGCTGGATCTTCTGGATCTCCCTGTTCTCCTGAGTGATCCTTGAAGCTGTATCCATGTAACGGCTGGAAATGCCGCCAAGCTCTGTAACCATATCACGCATGGCCTTTTCCTGTTTCTCATAGGACTGGCCAAGCTGCTGGCTCATGGTCTGGTAAAGCGCAGTTGTATAAGCGGTATTCTCCTTCTGTGCCTGCTTCAGGCTGGCAAGCGCCTCATTAAAGCCCGCAAACTCTGTATCAAAGGAACCACGCATCTGCTTTAAGAACTCCTGAAGGATATCCCTTACAGCATCCTGCTGACATCTTGTCACGGAAGCCACCAGCATATCCAGAGAGTCATTCATCTTCTGGAAGGTAGGTGTGATCACCTTCTCAAAGCTGTCTGCCATCTGTACAGAAAACTGCTCTGCCATCTGTGCCATGGCCTTTGTCTGCATCTTCTGACTGGAAAGAAGAAGATTCCTTGCTTCATTCTCAGCAGTAGGCATCACATATGCATGGAATTTCTCAAGGAAATTCTGAAGGTTCTGGGACATAAAGGAATACTCCCGCTTCATTCCCCAGGAATAAATAATGGAAAATGCAATACCATAAATAGAGGTAAGGAACGCTACCTTGATACCATCTACCAGGGAGGATACGGAAGTTGTCATAGCCTCATAATTGGTAGGCTCAAAATTCTTAAGTCCCCATACAAGACCAATGAATGTACCTAAAATACCAAGGCTGGTAAAAATATCCGGCACCATCTCCAGAAGTCTTTTATGTATATGGATATCCAGTTCATCATCATTGATGTATTCTTCAATATCGCCGATCCCTTCCTTGCTCTGGCTGATACTCTCGGAGAAATTCCCCATCTTCTTGTCAAGGTAGTGATCGTCAAACAGTTCGTCCAGGTATGCCAGATTCTTGGTATCTGTCTTGCCAGGGGTCTTGAATATACTTGTCAGCTCATCTGCTGCCCTGTGAAAGGCTTCTCCCAGATTGTCCATACGGAACATGCCGCCAAACAATGCGATCAGATAGATCACTGTCATTGTACCAAGAAAAATAAAATTGTAGATCAGTACGCTGGGTGCTCCCTTTGCAACGTAGACGGTCATCCCGGCTGCCGCTGCGAACACCAGCGCAAACAGAAGTGTATTTGTCGTCTTTTTTGCCATGTTGTACCTCCTTTGGGCTGCTTTCTATGGTAAAGATGCTACTAACCACATTTTTATCATAATAGCACAAATTTCAAAACAGGACAAGGTATAACAGGGAAAAAGGAATTTCTACCTTTTCAGGCAAAAATTCCTTTTTCTATGATTCTTATGCTTATTTATTCATTTCTGCCCTCAGGCATAGACCTTGTCTTCTTCCAGAAAACGGGCCTGTCCGTCCTTAACTTCCACCAGATTAATGCTGCAATTCGGCGGTACACACCCATGCCAGAAATGCTCCGGATCCTTGTACAGATTCTGCAAAAGAGCCCTCACTGCACATCCATGGGAAGAAACAAGGATGGTTTTGTCAGAAAGGGCAGGATCACTTGTCTTTTCCAGCCAGAATTCCCTGGTGCGGGCAAGCACCTCCTTCAGGCTTTCTCCCCCTTCAGGCTTGCCGAAATGAGCAGGATCATCAAAAAATACTTCCATCTCCTTACTTACTGCATGGCCGTTTTTATCCAGCCATACAACACCCTCAAGAACGCCGAAATTAATCTCCTGGATCCTTTTATCCAGGATCATCGGAATCTTACGTTCTCCAAGGACAGCCTCTGCGGTCTGTCTGGCACGAAGGAGAGGGCTTGAAAAACAAAGGTCAAATTTCACATCTTTCAGTGCTTCCCCGGTCCGCCTTGCCAGGGAAATCCCGGCTTCATTCAGGGAAATATCTGCGCTTCCCTGAATCTTGTGAAGATGGTTCCATTCTGTTTCCCCATGGCGGATAATATACATCAGCATCAGCTTCTCAGCTGGATCCCCAGATCCTCAAGTCCGTTCAGGATCTTCTTCATTGCTGCGGAGATCTCGCTTTCCTCCAGAGTCTTGTCATTTGCCCTGAATACAAGAGAGTATGCCATGGACTTGTAACCCTTCTGGATCTGGCTGCCTTCATAAATATCGAACAGCTGATAGCTTTCCAGGATCTTTCCACCTCTCTGGATCAGCACATTCTCGATCTGGCCTGCAAGTACCTCATGAGGCACTACAAGGCTTAAGTCACGAGATACTGCCGGATATTTGGCAATACCTGTATATTTATGGTTAAATCCTGCAAATTCCAGAACACTTAAAATATCGATCACAGCAATATAAGCTCTCTCGCCAATACCATAGGCATCTGCTGTCAGAGGATGTACCTCACCCAGATAACCTACTTTCTTGCCTTCGTAAAGCATATCTGCCTGACGTCCTGGATGAAGGTATGGTTTCTTGTCTGTAGGATCATATTCTACTCTTTCCTTCATGCCTACTTTTTCAAAGAATTCCTCGCATACACCTTTCATATCGAAAAAGTCACCTTTACCATACATACCAAGGGTAAACTGTGTACGCTCATCTGGAAGCTCAGTAAGAGGAAGTGCCTTTGGCAGGTAAACATTACCCAGCTCATAAAGTCTTACATCTTTATTTCTCCGGTTATAATTGGTTGCCAAAGAGGACAGCATACCGTTTAAGGTGCTGGTACGCATAATACTGTAATCCTCACCCAGCGGATTGCTGATGGTGATGGCACTGCGAAGCACATGATCTTCCGGCAGACGCAGTTTGTCAAATACCTTAGGACTTTCAAAGGAATAGGTCATTCCCTCGGAGAATCCACAGTACTCTGCAATATCCCTTGCAACACTCTCAATACGAAGCTTAAACGGAAGTCTCCCTGTAGTAGCCTCTCCTGTAGGAAGTGTAGTCGGGATCTTATCATATCCGAAGAATCTTGCAACCTCCTCAGCCACATCTGCCATGCAGTGGATATCCTGACGGAAAGTAGGAGCTACGATCTCACCAGTAGCCTCATCATAAGTCAGTTCTACTTTTGCAAGGTAGCCCAGCATTTCCTCGCTTGTAAGGTTGGTGCCCAGAAGTGCATTGATACGGTCAGGCTCAAATTTAACTCTGGAAGGAAGACGTACTTCATTGCATACATCTACCATACCGCCTACAACCTCTCCTGCTCCCAGCTCTTCCATCAGCTGGCATGCACGGTTGATCGCTGCCTCTGCATTATTTGGATCCAGGCCTTTCTCGAATTTACCGGAAGCATCTGTACGAAGTCCGATCCTCTTGGAAGAAAGCCGGATGTTTGTTCCGTTAAAGCAGGCTGCCTCAAAAAGAACTGTGTGTACATTGTCTGTGATCATGGAATTCTCGCCACCCATGATGCCAGCAATGCCTACCGGCTTTTTGCCGTCACAGATCATCAGTACAGATTCGTCCATGGTGCGCTCCTGGCCGTCCAGAGTAACGAATTTCTCGTCTTTTCCAGCTCTGCGTACAACGATCTCCCTGCCTTCAATGGTATCAAGATCATAGGCATGCATTGGCTGTCCATATTCTTCCATTACATAGTTTGTAATGTCTACCAGATTATTGATAGGACGGATACCATTGGAAGCAAGACATCTCTGCATCCATTTTGGTGAAGGTCCGATCTTAACATTTTTAACTACTCTTGCACAGTATCTGGTGCAAAGATCCGGATCCTGTACAGTAACTTTTACATAATCAGAAGCATCTTCCTCATTGCCTGTAGCCTTTACTTCCGGAGGGCAGAATTTCTTATCAAAGGTAGCTGCTGCTTCCCTTGCGATCCCCAGCACTCCATAGCAGTCCACACGGTTGGATGTGATCTCATATTCAAAAACCACATCATCAAGGCCAAGTGCTTTGATTGCGCTTTCCCCTACTTTTGCATCCTCAGGGAAAATATAGATACCGTATTCCGGTGCTTCCGGATACATCTCACGGCTGCTGCCAAGCTCCTCGATGGAGCACATCATACCGCAGGACTCTACGCCGCGCAGCTTACCCTTTTTGATCTTAATGCCGCCAGGAGTCATCTTGCCATCGTGGCCGCCTGCAACCTTTCCTCCGTCCAGAACAACCGGCACCTTATCTCCTTCTTTTACATTGGGAGCACCGGTAACGATCTGTACGGTTTCCTCGCCGATATTCACCTGGCAGATGATCAGTTTATCTGCATCCGGGTGCTTGTCAATCTTTGTGATCTGTCCGATCACGATCTTATCCAGGTCAGCATCCAGCTTTTCAAAGCCTTCTACCTTTGTTCCTGAAAGAGTCATTGCATCTGTATATTCCTGTGCTGTCACATCCAGATCCGGCACATACATTTTTATCCAGGATAATGAAGTATTCATCTGTATATTAACCTCCGTTTACTATGGTTTCCCTTTTTAGAACTGTTTTAAGAATCGGATATCATTCTCATACAGCAGACGCATATCATCAATCTCATATTTCAGCAGTGCGATACGCTCAAGGCCTACACCAAATGCAAAGCCTGTATATTCATCCGGATCAATGCCACACATACGCAGTACATTAGGATGAACTGTACCACAGCCAAGTATCTCGATCCAGCCGGATCCTTTACAGAAACGGCAGCCTTTGCCTCCGCACTTAAAGCAGGAAACATCCACCTCTGCGCTTGGCTCTGTAAACGGGAAATGATGAGGACGGAATTTTGTCTTTGTGTCCGGTCCGAAAAGTTCTTTTGCAAACTCTTCCAGTGTTCCCTTAAGGTCAGCAAATGTAATATTCTTATCTACAACAAGACCTTCGATCTGATGGAAAGATGGTGAATGGGTCGCATCCACTTCATCAGAACGGAATACCCGTCCAGGTGCGATCATACGGATAGGCAGCTTGCCTTTCTCCATGGTACGAGCCTGTACCGGTGAAGTCTGGGATCTGAGCAGGATAGAATCATTGATAAAGAAAGTATCCTGTTCGTCTCTTGCCGGATGGTCTTCCGGGATATTCAGCTTTGTAAAGTTATAATCTGCATACTCCACTTCCGGTCCCTCTACTACTTCATAGCCCATTCCGATAAAGATACGCTCTACCTCTTCCAGGGCAATGGAGTTTGGATGACGATGTCCCAGCTTTGCTCTTTTGGCTGGAAGGGTAACATCGATCACTTCTGCTTTCATTTTCTCTTCACGGACTGCTTCTTCCAGCTTCTGCTTGGACTCTTCCAGAAGAGCCTCGATCTTGCTTCTTGTTTCATTTACAAGCTGTCCTACCTTTGGACGTTCCTCAGGGCTTACATCCTTCATGCCCTTTAAAATCGCTGTCAGTTCACCTTTTTTACCAAGATATGCCACTCTGACTTCATTTAATCTGTCCAGGCCCTCTGAATCTTCGATTCTTTTCCTGGCATTCTCAGCCAGTTCCTGGAGTCTTTCTTTCATATCCATAACACTATCTCCTTTGTTGTTTTTGTAGCACTTTGGGGGGATTTTTTCATAAAAAAAACCCCATCCCAAAAGGGACGGAGCATATTTCCGCGGTACCACCCTGATTCCTGTTATAAACAGGCTCTCTGATCTGTTTAACGCACAGCTTACGTCACTTCCTACTGTGTGATCACATGTAACTGTCCGTTACCCTTGCCGGATACAATACCCTGCAAATCAGTTACGATCACTTAATATCCTTCAGAAATGCGGCTCCAGTGGGAAACTGAGAAATAATCTGAACTTAAGGGGGCTTCCAGCCGGTGACTCCCTCTCTCTGTAAGAAAATCATTTCCTGAAACACTTTCTACGCCTTTTTATCAGTTCTTACTATGCCACAGCCCCTCCCATCTGTCAAGAGGGATCTTCCTCTTTTCCTGCATCATTTTCCGTTTTTTCCCTGTTCAGCATCTCCCGCATGGATGCCTGGGCCTTCCGAAACTGCTTTTCAAAATAAGCATTGATCTCAGCACCGCACAGTACAAGATACATACAGCTGTACAGCCACAGCATCAGCATGATCAGGGCTGTCAGGCTTCCGTACATATTGCTTACATTTGGAAAAATATCAAAATAAAGAGAAAAGAAAAATGAAAAAACAGACCATCCTACAGCGATCATAAGTGCTCCTGGTGCCTGGCTTTTCATGGTTGCCCGTCTGTTGGGAAGAACCTTGTAAAGAAACAGAAATACCAGAAAAAGCACAACAAAAACAAGAAGGGTCCTTGCCCCGATAATGCTTCCGATCAGCCTGCCAAGTACAGGTATATACTTTGAAGCTGCAGCCTGGATCTTATTGCCAAGAACAAGAAGCAGCAGGGACACGATCAGTGCCACCCCGAAAAGCATGGTATAAAGCACTGCATAAATCCTGTTCAGCAGCCAGTTACGTGTCTCTTTTACATGATAAATAGTGTTCAGTCCATTGGTAAGGGACTGCATGGCCTTTCCTGCAGACCACAAAGCCAGAAGTGCGGAAATAGGCACAACTGCTGCACTTCGGTTATATACCTCTGCTACGATCATCAACACAAAATTCTGAAGACTGTCCGGCATAAAGCCACGGATCGCTTCACTGACCACATTGTAAGTCAGTGGTGTATATTGTATCAGAGTTGTTAAAAAAAGCAGAAAAGGAATAAAAGACATGATCAGGAAATACGCAGCCTGTGCCGCATAGGCTCCCACATGATCCCCATTGATCCGATCCACAAACCCTAAGAGCAGCCCCAGAATATTCTGTTTTTCCTTTTTCTCATCCATACATCGGCTCCTGAAGATTTTCTTGTATCATATCATGAAATACATATTCTGACAAGAGAGCAGCCACCAGCCGGTTGTGGATCCCAAAAGCAGCCTGCCTGTCTGTTGTCAGTCCCCAAAATTGTAGTCAATTTATCTTCTGGTAATCTGAATATCCTTAAAAAAATATTCCAGGATCTCCTGGCAGGTATACCCTTCCTCAGCCATCTGATCTGCCCCACTCTGGCTCATTCCCACTCCATGGCCATACCCTTTTCCCTGGATGCGGATCATATTACCAGCCTCCTGCTCCATAGTAAAATAGGCGCTTGGAAGCAGGGTTCCACCTGTCACAGCACTCCCGTCCTGCTCTGTGATCTGACAGCCAGCCGGCGTCAGAAAACGGCGCACATCATATTCTCCTTCCACCAGAAAGCTTCCAAGTTCCGTATTGACAGTCAGCCCTGTAACTGCGCTGCTTTCATTTTTTCTTGTGATCTGAAGACCTAAAAGCTTTCCCTGGCTGTATGTGGCTGCGCTTTTTTCCACCTGTTCCCAGGGGATTTCTGCTATCCAGCTGCCCCAGGGCTGGTCCTTATCGAATCTGCAGGCAACGCTTTTCAGATATGGAGCCGGGCTGTCTGCGCCCCAGATCTGGTCTGTACTGGTTGTCCCTGCAGAGGTTGAAAAATAATAGGCCTGGATCAGTTCTCCATTTTGTGTCATTACCTGTCCTTTTGTATCCACAACCGCACTGGTAGTGCTTTCTGCAGGAGCCTGATTTTGGTAAACCTGAAAATTCACACTATCGTCTACATCCGCCCCATACTCCTTCAGACTGCCATCTTCAATCTGTTTCCAGGCATATGTTCTGGCGCACACTGCCTGAGCCTTTAAGGCTTCCTGATGATAGGAGGACGGCATTTCGCTTGGCACCACTCCCTCCAGATAAGTTTCCAGGGGCAGCTCATTGATCAGGTAAAGAGCATCCCCTTTTTCTGTCCTTTTGATCGTTAATGTTCCCATATACGTAGGATTCCCCTGGTTTCTTTGCAGGGATGTTACGGTAATCCCTTCACTGCCTCCATCCAGGGTTATAGCTTCTCCTGTTTCCTTCAGGTCCTCTGCTGTATAGGAGACTGCCTTGCCTTTGATCTCCAGGGATACTTTTTCATGCTGATATGTATCATAGCCGGAATCCATCAGTAATACCCGGATTTTTGGATCCTGCTTTTTCGTTTCCCTGCTTGCAGACTGCGATACATCACCGGCAGTGCGTTCCTCTGTGTTTCCCTGAATACTTTCCTCTGTATCTTTCTGTACACCTTCCTGTCCATATTCCTGTGTATTCTTCTGCGTATACCCCTGCATATCTTTGGGTATCTGCCCCTGCCTTTCTTTCTGCAACTTCTCTTCCTGGCTCTGGTCTTTCATATGGATCAGCAGCGCTTCATTTGCAAGCATCAGCCAGGCAAGCAGAGAAATGGCAAACATGATCTTTTTGTAGGTTTTTCCTGATATTTTACGCATAAAAAAAGCTCCTCATATAACAAATATATGACAGAGCCTTTTGAAAAAGAATTTATCTTTTTATATCCTTTTATTTTACACGGAAAGTAAAAGAAGTAACAGAATCATAGGGCTGGCCTTCCTCCAGGATCGGGGAGTGGAAATCCTCCACATTCACTGCATTTGGCTCTACCTGTGTCTCCAGACAGAAGCCGTTCCTCTTGGTATATGTATGTCCATATTTGCCTGTAATGGGCTGGATAAAATTGCCTGCATAAAACTGAACACACGGGCAGTCAGAAGCCACATCCATCACGATCCCGCTTTCCTGGCAATATGCACTGGCGATGAGACGCCGGTTCCCCTTGGCATAATTGTCTGTTACATAATTGTGGTCATATCCACCAGTAAAACGAAGCTGTTCAAAGTCCGCTTCAATATCCTGTCCGATCTTCTTCGGATGGTTAAAGTCAAAAGGTGTCCCTTCTACAGGAGCGTATTCACCGATAGGAATGGATTCCTGATCTACAGGCGTATAATATTTACTATGGATCGTCAGAATCTGATCCAGCACATCTCCGCTGCCGTCTCCGCCAAGATTAAAGTAAGAATGGTTTGTCATATTGGCTACTGTATCCCGGTCGCAGATCCCTGTATAGTGGATACGCAATTCATTTTCATTTGTAAACTCATATTTTACGGATATTTTAAAATCTCCTGGGAAACCATTCTCACCGTCCGGGCTGACTCTTGTAAAGGTAACAGCCTGCTTATCCTGGGAAATATCTGTAGCCTTCCACATCTTCTTCTCAAATCCATTAGGCCCGCTGTGCAGGTTATTCCCATTCTCATTGGCAGCAAGCTGGATCTCCTTACCGAAAAGATTAAACTTCGCTCCACCGATACGGTTGCAGTTACGCCCTACTACAACTCCGAAGAAATATGGATTCTCTTCATATTGCCGTACATCATCAAAACCAAGAACAACATCTGTAAGCACACCATTCTTATCCGGCACGCATACCTTCACCAGGTCTGCTCCCAGCTCCATAACCTCCACATAAGCACCGGATGCATTCTCCAGGTGGTAGATCATCACATCCTGACCTGTTGACAGCTCCCCGAATTTCCTTTCTGTTACACCCATCGTTTTTCCTCCCGTAGATCATAATAAATAATAAAAAAATAAGCCGTTGCACAGGCATCACCTTCTGTGTGCGCCTGCCATGCAGCAGCCCTGTAATTATCTATAAGTCCCAGAATGCCGTTCCCTTCTTTTTGACGCCTAGCCTGCGGCCAGGTGGGTGTCCTCAACAGTTCTTCTGCCTACCACAGCGAGAGGTCTGACATCCAAACTGCGATCTTGGAGTCCCTTAATGTCAATGTAGGTTCAAAAATAAAAGGGTGCTCGCACATTCCAGGATACTCAAGTTCTTTTCTGAAATTTATTATACTCTAGTATATGCCCTTTTTCAACATAAAATACAAATATTTTTATGTTTTTTCTGTCTTATTGCACAATTCACTGACAAATTTCCTAACTGATCCCGTTCAGTTTCTGGTATAAATCCTTGGCATAAGTATCTGTCATACCCGAAATAAAATCCGTTACAAGAAGCAGACGCAGATAAAGCCGCTCTTTTTCAGAAGATACATGACGACTGTGCATATGGTAAATCTGCCTGTAATTTTCCGAGATCAGTGCAACCATCTTCTGATCCATCATGGATTGAGGCTGCTCTGTATCGTAGTGGATCACTGCAGGCACAAACAGATCCATAAGAAAATTCAGGATGATCCAGGCAGAAACCTCCATAGACAGGATCTGCTTGGAAAGAAAAGCCCTGCGGTAAGCCATGTCCCCAAGAAGACGGATCACCCAGTCCCCGCAGGTACCATAAAACAGATCCCGCTCATAGGTGCCGGCCATGATCTGATCATAATGGGAAATAAAACCGGAAGCAGCACAGTAAAGAAGCTCACTTTGAAGCCAGGAAAGAAAATTCTGGACAGCGTAAAACTCCGGACTTACCACTCCCTTTTTAAGGCCTGCCTGATACTGATCTGCCAGCACCTTTACAGGATCCATATGCTCCCTGTCTACAAGATACCCTTCCTGAATGGCTCTTTCCTGCCCTTTCTTAAGTTCTTCTATCAAAATCGGATAATTGATAAAACCTTTTTTGAAAGCATCCTCTGTGTCAGCCGTGCGGTAGGCAATATCATCTGCCGCCTCCAGGATAAAGGTAAGAGGATGTCTTACTCCCAGTGTCCCCATATCACCGGCGATCTGCTGGTATAAAGACTGTTCCCCGTAAAAATAGCCCATTTTCTTCCTGAAAATCCTGTCGCCATCCGGCTCCATCCCACAGGAAGAAACCGGATACTTGATAATGGTATCAAGAAGAGCATAGGTAAGATCCATGCCATTCTCATCTGAAAGGAAATGAAGCTTTGTCACCTGCCGAAGGGCCTGGGCATTTCCCTCAAAATAAAGAAAATCACGGATCATCTGGCTGGTAAGTACCTGTGTCAAAGGCTTCCCTTTATAGGAAAGGCCTGGTAATTTCCTGGCAAACCAGTCCCTGATCGCTTCTTCTCCAAAATGTCCAAAAGGAGGATTACCAATATCATGGATCAACCCTGCACACTGAAGGATATCACAGATATCCCGCTGCATCTCCCTGGTAAAGTCCGGATCCAGCCCCTGGTTCAGAATACATTCTCCAATATTCTGTCCAAGGGATCTGGCAAAGGACGACACTTCCAGGGAATGAGTCAGCCTTGTGCGGATGAAATCACTTTTGTCCAGGGCAAATACCTGGGTCTTATCCTGAAGCCTGCGAAAAGAAGAGCTGCCAATGATCCTGTGATAGTCCTTTTCAAATTCACTTCGCAGATCCCTTGTATGAACGGGCTGCGCCGGGTCAGACATGGAGGTGCTGACCCTTTTTGAGGAAAGAAGCCGCTCCCATTTCATATTAGCAGATACCCAGGATCTTCTTCACAGTAGCAGGCATATCTACAGCATCTACCACACAGTCATGAAGAACTGGTGCTGTACGGATCTCTTCTACTGCCTTAGGCACACTGGTACCGGACAGCTTTGCAAGTGCATCTGCAAGTGCAAAATCATCCATAGCCTCGCTGCCGCTGCTGATGGCTTCCATAACGCTTCTGGTAAATTTATACGGGCTGGCTGTAGATGCGATCACAGTAGGTGTGTCATCCTTTGTATCAGCCTTATATTTCTTATATACGCCGGCAGCCACTGCTGTATGCGTGTCAATTACATAATGATCCTTTTCAAATACCTGATGAATAGCTTCACTTGTCTCTTTTTCCGTACAGTAATTGCCGTAGAAATCAGAAAGACCTGCTTTCATCTCAGAAGTGATGGTGTACTCTCCTCCGTTTGACAGTTCTTCCATCAGCTTTGCACATGCAGCCGGATCCTCACCTGTAAGACGGAAGATCAGTCTTTCCAGGTTGCTGGAGATCAGGATATCCATAGATGGAGAAGTGGTCAGGATGAAATTCCTCTTTCTGTCATAAGTACCTGTGGAGAAGAAATCATAAAGCACCTTGTTCTCATTGGAAGCACAGATCAGCTTATTCACAGGAAGTCCCATCTGTTTTGCATAGAAAGCAGCCAGGATATTCCCAAAGTTACCTGTAGGAACAACAATGTTGATCTTTTCTCCTTCTTTGATGCTGCCCTGACGAATCAGTGTGCTGTATGCATATACATAATATACGATCTGAGGTACAAGACGTCCGATATTAATGGAATTGGCTGAAGAGAACTGGAATCCTGCCTTGCCAAGCAGAGCCTCCAGGTCTTTGTCATTAAACATCTTCTTTACTGCGGTCTGGGCATCATCGAAATTGCCGGTGATCCCTACAACGTATGTATTCTTACCCTTCTGCGTTACCATCTGCTTTTCCTGTACAGGGCTTACACCGTGCTTCGGGTAAAATACGATGATCCTTGTGCCTGGCACATCTGCAAAACCGGCCATAGCAGCCTTACCTGTATCTCCGGATGTAGCTGTAAGGATCACGATCTCATTGGTAACACCATTCTTCTTTGCTGCTGTAGTCATCAGATAAGGAAGAATGGATAATGCCATATCTTTAAATGCAATGGTAGCACCATGGTACAGTTCCAGGAAATATGCTCCGTCTGCCTGGTGGATCGGTGCGATCTTCTCTGTATCAAATTTCTCATCATATGCACTGCGGATACAATGCTTCAGTTCTTCTTCTGTAAAATCTGTAAGGAAACGGCTCATCACCTCATAGGCTGTCTCCTGGTAGGTCATTTTGGAAAGCTTCTCCATTGGAATATCCAGCTTCGGGATCTGTGTAGGTACAAATAAACCTCCATCATCGGAAAGTCCCTTTAATATGGCCTGTGACGCAGTCACCAGATCACCTTTGCCTCTTGTACTCTGATACATTACCTCCATTATGTGTTCCTGCCTTTCTATGATAAGTGTTTTGCGACATTAAATTCAACAATGCCCTGTAGTTTCTGCCATTATAGCACATGCTTTTTCAAATTACCACATCAAAATGTCAAAAGAGGAGGCAGCGCCTTTCACGCCGTCTCCTCTTTCAAATGCTGCTATTCAGCTATTTATATCATTTTTTACCATCTGTACCACGGTTTCCTGGTCATTATCCTTATCAGAGGAAGATTTGTCCTTAGACGAGGAATCACCCTTGCTGCTTTCATCCGGATATTTGTAAAATTCATGGACTCCGTATTTGAAAAGCTTCTGCAGATCCTTTTCAAACCAGGCTACATTCTGCTTCTCTGCAGCTTTTTTCTCAATAAAGAACAGTGCACCCTGGGAATAATCCACACCTTCCAGTGCTTCCTTTACAGCCTCCCTGGTCTCGTCCGTAACTGTAACCTGATAGATCCGACCATCATAAGTTGGTGAAAACTGGGGCACTCCATATCTGCTGTCCCACACCACTTCTGTAACCGTATCAGGGAACTCATCATTTTTGACCCGGTTCAGGATCACATTGGCAACAAGGATACGTCCCTTAAGATCCTCTGTCCCAGCCTCTGCTTCCACGATCCTTAAGAAAACATCATAATCTGCATCAGACATGATGGTAGGATTCTCTGCCATATGGGCAGCTGTCTGATCAAGATTCTCCACAGTGCTCTCCATAGAAGAACTTACATTCAGTCTGGAAGCACCATCCTCTACTACCTTCACCCTCTGCCCTACCAGCACATTCTCGCAGGAAGTACCGATCCTTTTGATCCTGGTTCCTGCAGCGGGTGTCTCAGAAACTCCTGACACAACACCTGCGATCCCGGTGGGAAGCGCACTGCCGTCAAAAGTCCCTCTCTCCGACGAAGCAGAAACCATATTCTCCTCAGCTTCAGAAGCGGCATAAACCTGGCTGCGGTCACTGTTGTCAATAAACTTGGAACCAACCGCAATGCTGAGAGATAACAGGGCACATCCGGAAACAAGAGTAAAACTGCGGAATGCATCACTCTTATTTTCCTGCTTTTTTTCTTTTTTTGTTACGCCTTGTAATTCTTTCTTAACTTTCATGCTTTTCATTCCTTGCTTCTTTGTTATGGTTTCTTTTCTTTCGTTCTTTATTTTGTAACAACTTTGTAACGTATGAGAAAATTATATTTAATAAGCTTAGATATGTCAAGCTATTTTTGTATTTTTTTCCATTAAAAATACGGAATTTAAAAGTTAAAAAACGCAAAAGAGGACACTCTCATAATGCTCTGCTTCCTGCCTGAAACAAAAAGCAAAAACATATGAAAGTGTCCCCTTATTTAATAATCGATCTGATGCTTCTCCCCTGCCGGGATGTACCCTTGTATCTCCGGCTATGTATCAGATTATATATGGTCTGATACTATCCGTCAATCAAATTCGATTGACAGTTACTGACAGCCTTTGACAGATAAAATGTGCAGGATCCAAAATGGTTCAAAATCTCTGTAAAAATGCAGGATCAGTCTGCTGCCTCCACCTTGCTGGCACGAGCCTCGATCTCCTTCTGCTGGATATCGGAAGGTGCCTGCTCATAGCGTGCAAACTCATAGGAGAATTCTCCGCTTCCACCGGTCATGGAACGCAGATCTGTAGAATAACCGTAAATCTCCAGCATAGGCACATCTGCCTCAATGATGGTATTGCCATTGTGGTCAGGATTCATACCCAGCACACGGCCACGGCGCTTGTTCAGATCGCCCATAACATCACCTGTATATTTATCCGGAACGGTTACCTTCATGGAAACGATCGGCTCTAAAAGAACCGGTGACGCATCCATAAAGCCTTTCTTAAACGCAAGGATGGTTGCCATCTTAAATGCCATCTCTGAAGAATCTACCGGATGATAGGATCCATCATAAAGAGTAGCCTTTACACCAACTACCGGATATGCAGCAAGAGGTCCCTTCTGGACGCATTCCTGCAGTCCCTTCTCAACAGCTGGGAAGTAGTTCTTCGGTACAGCACCGCCTACTACCACCTGCTCAAATACATAAGGTGTCTCCAGATCCCCTGAAGGCTCAAAACGCATCTTAACATGACCATACTGTCCATGTCCGCCGGACTGTTTCTTATGCTTGCCTTCTACATCGGAGTTCTTGCGGATCGTCTCTCTGAATGGAACCTTCGGCTTGCAAAGCTCCACATCCACTTTATATCTTTCTTTCAGCATGCTGACAATAATATCCAGATGCTGATCGCCCATACCGTAAATAAGGCTCTGGCGGTTAGCTCCGTCATTAACCACACGTACTGTGCAGTCTTCGCTCATGATCTTGGTAAGAGCCTGGGAGATCTTATCCTCATCCCCTTTGTTCACTGCCTTAAATCTCTTATAGGTATAAGGAACAGACAGAACTGCCTTTGGATAAAGGATCGGATTGGCCTTGGTAGCAAGGCTGTCGCCGGTCTGTACGCTTACAAGCTTGGCAATGGCACCGATATCGCCTGCATGAAGTTCAGGAACCTCGATAGGCTTGGAACCCTGAAGTACATACAGCTTATTAAGACGCTCCTCTACGCCCTTCTCTACATTCAGAAGTGTGTCATCTGACTTGATAACACCGGAGCAAACCTTGATCAGGGAATATTTGCCAAGGAACGGATCTACGATGGATTTCCATACATATGCAGATTTGGCCTTTGCAAAATCATAATTAGCTTCATAGATCTCATTGGTCTTCTGTGCGATACCATTGCAGGATCTCTTGTCAGGGCTCGGGAAATATCCACAGATATCATCCAGAAGGTTGGAAACACCACGCAGGTTCACAGGGGATCCCATGCATACCGGCACAATACTTGCATCCTGGATATTGGTAGCAAGAGCTGCTGAAACCTCAGTAACAGAGAACTCGTCGCCTTCAAAATAACGATCCATAAATTCTTCGCTTGTCTCAGCTACAGACTCCATCAGGATATCATGATATTTCTCAAGGTACTCTTCCAGATAATCCGGAACAGGGCACTCTTCCTTCATGCCCTTGTCAATGTACTTTCTGCCGGCCTGTTTCACAACATTAACATAGCCTACAAACTTGCCGTCCTCACGGATCGGGAAATGAAGGGGAGCGATCTTCTTTCCATATAATTCGGTAAGATCCTCAACAACCTTCCTGTAACTTACATCATCTACGTCCATGTCTGTTACAAAGATCATGCGGGGAAGCTTATACTTCTCACACAGATTCCATGCCTTCTGTGTACCAACCTGAACGCCTGCCTTGCCGGAAACAACGATGATCGCTGCATCAGCTGCACTGACTGCCTCTTCTACTTCACCAACAAAGTCAAAGTAGCCCGGTGTGTCCAGAACATTGATCTTGATCTTCTGCCACGGAACCGGAATCACGGATGTGGAAATAGAAAAGTGCCGTTTGATTTCTTCTTTATCATAATCACTGACAGTGTTGCCATCTTCAACTCTGCCAAGTCGGTTCGTCAAACCTGCCAAGTAGGCCATAGCCTCTGCCAAAGTTGTCTTACCAGCCCCACCATGACCTAATAGGACTACATTTCTAATTCGGTCAGTTCTAAAAGCGTCCATATGTAATACCTCCCTGTTTGTCTAATATGTTCATATTTTACTAAACTTTCTTTCAATTTTCAAGTATTTTATATAATTTTAACAACATTTTTTTATCTTTTTCAGGTAATTTACTGTCATTTTTACAGGGAATTGACTTTTTTTCTTAGATATCATAAAATGAACCTGTTGTTTTACTATAAACTATGCGGGAAGGATGTTTTTTAAGATGAAAACCATTGGGTTTATCGGTCTGGGACTGATCGGCGGCTCCATTGCCAAGGCGATCCGCAAGTACCACCCGGACTACCATATTCTGGCATTTGACCAGAACCGTGACACTCTTGCAGCCGCAGTCAGCGGCAATATTATAGATGGGGTCTGCGAAGAGAAGGATACTCGTTTTGGCAGCTGTGATTATGTTTTTCTCTGTGCTCCTGTGGAGTACAACCTGCAGTACCTTGAATTTCTCAAAGAGATCCGGCAGCCAAGCTGTATCATTACAGATGTTGGCAGTGTAAAAGGGATCATCCATGAAAAGGTAGAGGCTCTTGGCATGACAGACTGTTTTGTTGGAGGCCATCCTATGGCAGGTTCCGAGCGGTCAGGCTTTGAGCATTCCAGTGACCGTCTTGTGGAAAATGCCTATTATATCCTGACTCCTGGTGGAGAGACCCCCCTTGAACGTCTCACTGACCTTACAGAGATGATTGCTTCCCTTGGTGCCATTCCCATGGTACTTACTGCTGATGAGCATGACTTCATTACAGCCGGAGTAAGCCATCTTCCTCATATCATTGCTTCTGCCCTTGTAAATCTTGTAAAGACCCTGGACAATGATGCAGAATATATGAAGACCATTGCAGCCGGCGGATTCCGTGATATTACAAGGATCGCTTCTTCTTCCCCTGTGATGTGGCAGCAGATCTGCCTGGAAAACACCCAGAATATTTCCAATGTATTGGATGATTATATCCGTATGCTGATCCAGATCCGGTGTGCCATTGATAATAAGGATCCGGATTACATTTATCAGATGTTTGCAAGTTCCAGGGATTACCGTGATTCCATTGATGTGGTAGATAACGGCCTGACCAGGAAAGCCTATGTGCTTTATCTTGACCTGGCGGATGAGGCCGGTGGTATCGCTACCATCACTACTATTCTGGCAATGGATAATATCAGCATCAAGAACATTGGTATCATCCACAACCGTGAATTTGAAGAGGGTGTGCTGAAGATCGAATTCTATGAAGAAGAAGCTATGCAGCGTGGCAAGGCTCTCCTTCAGAAACGTAACTACATTGTTTATGACCGATAATCTACAGGAGGCATCATGGAAATCAAAAAACTGAACAACCTTCACGGGGAACTTACCATTCCCGGTGACAAATCCATTTCCCACAGAGCCGTTATGTTTGGAGCCCTGGCACAGGGAACCACAAGGATCACACATTTTCTTGAAGGGGCAGACTGTCTTTCCACTATCTCCTGCTTTCAGGCAATGGGGATCCAGATCCAGAAAAATAAAGACGAAGTGCTGGTACATGGGCAGGGGCTTCACGGGCTTAAGGCTCCCAAAGATATTCTTGATGTTGGTAACAGCGGCACTACTACCCGCCTGATCTCTGGTATCTTAGCAGGCCAGGATTTTACCAGCCAGCTTACCGGGGATGCTTCTATCTGCCAGCGCCCTATGGGACGGATCATCACTCCCCTTTCCATGATGGGTGCACAGATCACAAGCCAGAATAATAACGGCTGTGCTCCTCTTACCATTCAGGGAGGACATCTTCACGGGATCCATTATCAGTCACCTGTAGCTTCTGCCCAGGTAAAATCCTGCGTGCTTCTGGCAGGCATGTATGCAGATGGGCCTACCAGCGTAACAGAGCCAGTTCTTTCCCGGAACCACACAGAGCTTATGCTGAATTATTTCGGTGCACAGGTTACTTCTGAAGGCACTACAGTTTCTATCCTTCCACAGCCGGATCTTAAAGCCCGGGATATTACAGTTCCAGGAGATATATCTTCTGCTGCATATTTTATTGCTGCAGGACTTCTTGTACCAGGCAGTGAGATCCTGCTTCGTAATGTAGGCATCAATCCCACCAGAGATGGACTTCTTCGGGTATGCCAGGCCATGGGCGGTGACATTACACTGCTGAATGTACGAAACGACGGAGAACCTACTGCAGATCTTCTTATAAAAAGCAGTTCTCTTCATGGCACAGATATCCACGGCGAGATCATCCCTACCCTGATCGATGAGATCCCTATGATCGCTGTAATGGCTGCTTTTGCAGAGGGCACTACCGTGATCCGGGATGCTGCAGAGCTTAAAGTTAAAGAATCTGACCGTATCCAGGTTATGACCGATAATCTTACCCGGATGGGTGCAGATGTAGAAGCTTTACCGGATGGAATGATCATCCACGGAGGCAAGCCTTTACATGGAGCAACTATTGATTCCTATAAGGATCACCGTATCGCCATGTCCTTTGCTGTTGCTGGCGGTATCTGTGATGGACCGCTTACCATTACAGACGGAGAATGTGTAAATATCTCCTATCCGGAATTTTACACAGATCTGTACAGCCTTTTGTAATACAAGTTCAGGATTGTAAATGGAAAGCACCTGATCCCATGAGAAATTGATAGATTTTTGAGAAACTGATAGATTTTCTCTTTAAGTCTTTTTTGATTTCTTTTGGGGCTTCAGGTGCTTGTTTTTTTCTTGTTTTTTTCTTGTTCATATTTGACAAATTTTTCACATATTGTTTTGTTAATTTTATAACAAAGTGAGATTTTCATTTTTTTGCCATTTTTCGGTTTTTTTCAGACAAAAAAACGTGTATAATCCCCTTCGTAAGGAAATAATAAATTGTGTAACTCTTCAAGGCACACTTACTGCCTGCTGAATAGTTACAGGATTGTTTAAGACCGATCAGGAGGTATACGCATATGAAGATTTTATTTTATGGTACTAAAAATTACGACGAGGAATTTTTTGAGAAGATCCTTCCGGATTACCCAGGGGTCAAGATTAAATTTATTGAGGCAAATATTTACGAAGAAACTGCTTCTCTTTCCAAAGGTTATGATGCTATCTGTGCTTTTGTAAATGCAGATCTTAGCGCTCCTGTTATTGATGCTCTGGCAGAACAGGGTGTGAAACTGATCCTGATGCGTTGTGCAGGTTATAACAATGTGGATCTTGAAGCTACACGTAAACACGGAATCCATGTACTGCGTGTTCCAGGTTATTCTCCGGAAGCAGTTGCAGAGCATGCTATGGCTCTTGCCCTGACTGCCAACCGTCATACCCACAAAGCTTACATCAAATTACGTGAAAATAATTTCTCCTTAAATGGTCTGATGGGTGTAAACCTTTATCAGAAAACAGCCGGTATCATCGGTACTGGTAAGATCGGTCAGGCTATGGCACGGATCTGCAGGGGCTTTGGCATGAAGGTAATCGCTTATGACCTTTATCCAAACAAAAACCTGGATTTCCTGGAGTATGTATCCCTGGATGAGCTTCTGGCAACCAGTGATCTGATCAGCCTTCATTGCCCGCTGACAGATGAAACAAAGCATCTGATAAATGCTGAGACCATCGAAAAAATGAAAGACGGAGTGATCCTTGTAAATACATCAAGAGGCGGTCTGATCAAAACAGAGGATCTGATCACAGGAATCCGTGAGCATAAGTTCTTTGCTGTAGGTCTTGACGTATACGAAGAAGAAACAGACTATGTATACGAGGATATGTCCGAGGAGATCATGCAGACATCCCTGATCCAGAGACTGCTTTCCTTCCCGAATGTTACCATGACTTCTCATCAGGGATTCCTTACAAAGGAAGCTCTGTCCAATATCGCAGAGACTACCCTTCAGAATGCTGCTGATTTTATGAATGAGAAAGAACTTAAAAACGAAGTATTTTCATAATATGTTTGCAATTCAAGAAAGAATCCTGCTTTGCAGGATTCTCCGCCTGCGGCGGGTCGCCTTAAGCGACATCTACCCGTCCGCCGCAGTGCGATCCTGCCCGGCAGGGCCTGGGGCCTGGGGCATGCCCCATACCTCTCCGTGTAATCCGGTCTTTTATCTGTTTGGAAATCTTTTACTGCTGGCCGTCAGTGAGACCTGCATCTTCCAGTTCCTGCTGTACTTCTTTGTCAATCTCATCCTCTGTAACACCTTCATCATTTAATGCGCCACTTTCGGCTGCGTTCTTCTCCAGTTCTTCTGCTGCCTGACGCTCCTCGTCAGATACCTGGCTGTCATCTACACTCTGTACTTCATCATCTCCCATTATATCCATATCTGCCAATTCATCACTGTCCAAGGGCTCCATATCATCTTCAAATGCATCTTCTTCGCTTTTATTTCCACAACCTGTTATCGTAAATGCAAAAGCAAAAATAATTCCAATAAATAATAACAATTTATACCGCTTCATATGATACCTCCTGTGATGATTTTCTATGTTTGTAATATACAGAGGAATTCATTTTCCTTTATTATTGTGATGTAGCTATTTAGTTTTCACAGATTTCTTAGCAGACCATGCTGAATAGTACTTTGTTCCGTTTACTGTCTTGTAAGTTCTTATCTGTACATAGTATTTCTTCTTAGCCTTGAGCTTTTTAATCTTCGTTGATACTGTGCGTGTCTTCCCTACTGTTACTGTCTTTGAACCTGCCATGCTTGACTTGAGTGAGTATCTGATCTGATAGCCTGTAGTCTGTGCTGCCTGCTTCTTCCACTTTACTGTGAATGCATTTGAGGCCTTCTTAAGACTTGAGATCGTTGTTCCCTTAGGATTGATCGTGAATGTCTTTGTAATGGATCCTTCATAGTTACCAGTACCTGTGATCGTTACCGTAGCTTTACCTACATTGACGTTATTGCTATACATGATCTTGTATCCAGTTGAAGGTACCTTGTTGTAGTCCTGGTCATATACTGTGACAGTCGGTTCGATAGGCCTTCCGTTGTAAGTATATGAGGTCTTTGCAAGCTGTACTGTTTTGATATCCTTCTTTTCTGCCGTATTTTCTCCCGAATTATCTACCGGATTTTCTCCCGAATTATCTACCGGGTTTTCACCTGGATCAAGTGCAGGAATCACAGAACCGCTCTGAAGCTTAGTCTGGCATACTGTGCAGTAAGTATCACCGGTGTAACCCTGAACACCAACCTGTGCTTCCTTGGCATTTCTTATTTCAATTGCACCATGAATATTTGACTTGGCTATTGTCTCTGTATAGCTGTCGCCGCATCCGCAGGTGTATGTTTTAACACCGGTTTCCGCACATGTTGCAGCCTTTGTTATCCTGCTTGTGTAGTTGTGACTGATGGTGAAGTTTTTTGTAACTGTGCCAGCATAGTTGCCTATTCCTGTAACAGTTACTGTTGCTGTGCCGCACCTTGCGTTGTCTCTGTATGCTACTGTATAATCAATTCCCTTTGTAAGTGTCTTTGCCCCCAGTGTAACTGTTACCCCTGGCTGAATGGCGCTTCCGCTATACGTATATGAGCTTGATGCCAGTGAAACGGTTGCAGATGAAATGGGTGTTTTTGCATTCGTTACTGTATATGTAACCTGTGGACCGATATTATATGTTCCAAACGGCTCACTTAAGGCAGCTATTTCAAATTTATAAGTTCCAGCAGGTACGCTCAGCTTGCATGATGTGCCCTGTGCATTCCATTTTATAGCTGCACAATTACCATTAGAATCCCAGGCTTTAACATCATATCCTGTACAGTTACTATTTCCTGTCCAGCTGACCAAAACATTATTCCCCTCAGAATCGCTGGTAGAGCTGACTGTTGGTGTAATAGAAGGCAGTGTTGGAGGAGTAAGTTTCCAAACCTGGAATAACTGTGCTGCAGTTCCATTCGGTATCCACATGTTCATATTAGTGCCGCTAACAGCACTTTCTACGCCTCCGCTCAGATCTAAAACATTCGATCCGCACGAAGCCCTTAAAGTATACGTAGCAGATTCGCCACTAATGAACCATCTCTGAGCAGTGTTTCCAGTCCAGGTATTCATCACTACATTAGTTCCATTAGCACTGCCGAAATTAATTACTTCCATTACTTTTCCATCTTTACATGATGCGATTTTGTAACTTCCATCACTTTGTCTTGTAAAATGCCAAACCACACGGCCTTCCTGTTTTGTAAGTGTTCTTGCAGTTACATTACCATTTGTTTCGTTATATACATGCAGCCATGTGCTTGTATTGATAAGGTAAGCATAAAAATCAGCGCCCAAATTTACACTGCTGCCGCTGCCACCGGTATATGTATAATTCAATACATCTTTGTTGTTGTCTATAGCTCCCGAAGCGCCGCCAAACATTCCCTGACTTCCTGTCTTAATCGCAAAATGTAAATGTACGCCTGCGGCATTTCCGGTCGCACCCATAGTACCTACTTTCTGCCCCTGAGTCACACTCTGTCCGGCAGAAACAGACACACTGCTCATATGAGCATAATGTGAGTAATAACCATCCCCATGATTGATAATTACCCCGTATCCGTATCCCCGCCAGTTATCTTCATCCTGATTGTATAAAACCTTATATACTGTTCCGGATTTGCTGGCAACAATATCACATCCGCTGGCGCCACCAATATCCAGTCCACCGTGTGTAGAATTCCATCTCTGATTAATCTATGTGGAACTAGGTACAGGCCAAAGCCATTGTGCCTCAGCAGCATATACCACATTTCCCATCATAGGTACCATGGTCAGCACCATTACAAGACTTATGATGAGACTTAATAATTTTTTTCTCATTCCCATTTCCCCCTTAATATGAAATAGTAAAAAACCGCAGGACACGATCATCATACGGTTAGTTCCTTAACTTGGCACACACTGAAACGCCACGTAAATATAGCTATTGATGGATTAATTGATTAAGCGTGTCATATCAGTGTACTCCTCGTCAATATAATGATTGATTATAACATGCGAATTATAAATTTTACAAGTAAATGCAGGGATCTTTTGATCTTCTATTGTAGAGAGATCTTTTGATCTTCTATATTTTTGCCTCAGATTTTTCCCGAAGCAGCTGAATCTCCCTTGTCCATCCTTCATCATCATTCGGTGTCTCCAGGATGACCGGAAGCCCTTGAAGAGCCGGGTGGCAGATCACACGGACCAGCGCTTCCAGACCGATCTTCCCTTCCCCGATCCTGGCATGTCTATCCTTATGGCTGCCAAGCGCATTCATACTGTCATTCAGATGAAGGGCCTTCAGCCTTTCCAGACCGATCTGCTCCTGGAACTCATCCAGAACCTGATCCAGATGGTCAGCTATATCATAGCCTGCATCCCACACATGACAGGTGTCCAGACAGATCCCAAGTTTTTCCTTTCGCTCTGTAAGATCAATAATCTGTCTCAATTCCTGAAAGCTTCTGCCCACTTCTGTTCCTTTTCCTGACATAGTCTCAAGAAGAACGGTTGTGGTCTGCTCCCTGGTCAGAACATTGTTTAAGATCCCTGCAATCTTCCGGATTCCCACTTCTGCTCCCTGTCCTACATGACTGCCTGGATGGAAATTGTAATAGTTCCCCGGCGTAAACTCCATACGTCTCAGGTCATCTTTCATGGTTTCTCTGGCAAAATCACGAAGGTTTTCTTTGGCTGCACAGGCATTCAAAGTGTATGGTGCATGGGCTACGATCTTTCCGAAGTGGTGTTCTGAAGCAAGTATCTGATACTTTGCCACATCTTCCGGATCGATCTCCTTTGCCTTGCCTCCTCTTGGATTCCTTGTAAAGAATGCAAAGGTGTTGCCTCCATTGGCTATGGTCTGCCTTGCCATAGCTGCATAGCCTTTTGCAGATGATGTATGATTACCTATATATAACATTCTTATTCCTCTCTGGTGTAAAAAAAGTTTTATGGGAAGTATTATACTCCTTTGTTCCTCTTTTTTGTATTCTGAAAATCCCTAAAGATACAGTAAAATAATCATTGGCAAGTATTTTTTATTTATTGAAGCGTGTATATAAGAGTCTAACCATTGTATAGCTTTAACAGTTTTTATGCCATCGACATATGCTTATTGACGAAAACAGGAAATATTTGTATACTGAAATTTATGAAAGTATCACAGTTTGAAACTTTTGCCTCAAGCATCTCAAATATATATTTACAAGGAGATTTTTACTATGGCCGAAAAGAAAAATACCCGCCAGATGCGGTCTGCCAAACCTGGTGGAAAGAAAGCACAGCCGTCCATACAGGGACACAGAAAGAATATATACCGTAAATCCAGATATTACCGGCAAAGACAGCGTCGCATCCATATTTGTCTTGGGATTCTGGCTATCCTGCTGGTTCTCATCGTAGGCATTGCCCTTCACTCCTGTTCTTCTTCAACAAAGCCTGCTTCCAGCACAGAGACGCAGGATGCAGCAGTTTCAGATAAGCAGGATATCCAGACAGGTGGAGATACCAAAGACACCTCTTCCGATGCAGAGCCAACACCTACACAGGCTCCTGTCACATTAACAGTCAGCGTTGTTGGTGACTGTACACTTGGTACAGATGAAACCTTTGATTACAGCACCAGCCTAAACGCCTACTACGAAAATTACGGAAAAGATTATTTCCTCCAGAACGTAAAAAGCATTTTCCAGGCAGATGACCTGACCATTGCCAATATGGAAGGAACCCTTACCGACTCCACTCAGAGAGAGGATAAAACCTTTGCTTTTAAGGCTCCTGCTTCTTATGCAGGGATCCTTACCAGTGGTTCTGTAGAAGCTGTCAACACAGCCAATAACCACAGCCACGATTATGGAGAGCAAAGCTTTACAGATACCCTGTCCGCCCTGGATGATGCAGGGATCGTCCATTTCGGCTATGATGAGACAGCAGTTATGGATGTAAAAGGGATCAAGGTGGGACTGGTTGGCATTTATGAACTGAATGACCATCTTGGGCGAGAACAGCAATTAAAAGACAATATTGCGAAAGTAAAGTCTGAAGACGCACAGCTTACCATTGTGATCTTCCACTGGGGCAATGAAAAGGAAACCGTTCCTGATTCCAATCAGACAACTCTGGGCAGACTTGCCATTGATCTGGGCGCTGACCTGGTATGCGGTCATCATCCCCATGTGCTTCAGGGTATCGAAACTTACAAAGGGAAAAATATTGTGTACAGCCTTGGCAATTTCTGCTTCGGCGGCAACAGTTCCCCAAGCGATATGGACACCATGATCTTTCAGCAGTCCTTTACTTTTGACAATGGCACTCTTCAGGATGATAATGTAACCAATATCATCCCCTGCTCCATTTCTTCTGCACAGGGCTACAATAATTATCAGCCCACTCCTGCAGAAGGTGATGAAAAAACACGGATCATAGAAAAGATACAGGAACGCAGTGCTATGATCGATACTGCGTCGGCTTCCTGATATTCAGGAATATTACTGGCAGCAATGCCGGTACTTTCCTGCAAAGTAAGTATATAATCTGCAAAAGCCAAGGGTCCACGCCCTTGGCTTTTCTTATTCGTTCTATTTAACAAATGTTCCTTATGAATTGCTGTCTATAAACATAGCATCCCCAAAGGAGAAAAACCTGTATCTTTCCTTCACTGCCTCTTCATAGGCATGCATGATCTTTTCCTTACCTGCCAGTGCGGAGACAAGCATCATCAGTGTTGATTCCGGAAGGTGGAAATTAGTGATCAGGCTGTCGATCATCTTAAAATGATAGCCTGGGTAAATGAATATCTCAGTCCAGCCACTGCCAGCTTTTAAAATACCATCTTCTCCTGTAGCAGACTCCAGGGTACGGCAGCTGGTTGTACCAACAGCGATCACACGGCCGCCGTTTTTCTTTGTATCATTAATCAGCTTTGCCTGGTCTTCTTCTACTACATAATATTCAGAATGCATATGGTGCTGCTCCACATCATCTACCTTCACAGGCCGGAAAGTACCAAGCCCTACGTGAAGGGTCACATGGGCGATCTGCACCCCTTTTTCTTTCACTTTCTCCAGAAGTTCTTTTGTAAAATGGAGTCCTGCAGTAGGTGCTGCTGCGGATCCCTCATGCTTTGCATAAACGGTCTGATAACGGTTTTTATCCTGTAATTTGTGAGTGATATAAGGAGGCAGAGGCATTTCTCCCAGCTGATCCAGGATCTCCTCAAAAATGCCGTTATATTCAAAATGGATCAGACGGTTCCCATCTTCGATCACATCCACGATCTCTCCCTTTAACAGACCGTCCCCAAAGCTGATCCGGGTTCCTGTCCTGGCCTTTTTCCCAGGCTTTACAAGACACTCCCACACATCGTTTTCATTTCTTTTTAAAAGAAGGATCTCGATCAATGCCCCTGTTTCTTCTTTATGACCATAAAGTCTGGCCGGGATCACCTTGGTATCATTGATCACCAGGCAGTCCCCTGGATTCAGATAATCCAGGATATCTGTAAAATGACGATGCTGAATACTTCCATCTTTGATGGACAGATGCATCAGTCTGGATGCACTTCGGTCTGTCAGCGGATCCTGGGCAATCAGCTCCTGGGGCAGATCGTAATAAAAATCTGATGTTTTCATAATTCCTCCACTTTCTCTGATTCACAGGTCATATCTTCACAGGCTGCAGCCTGCTGTTTCTCTTCTTTCCATTGCTTTTTCAGCTGCCTTACATAATTCCATTCTTTGTTGGTAAGATCAGCCTTTTTCAAAAGATCCGGGCGGCTTTTGGCTGTGCGGATCACAGATTGTTCCCTGCGCCATTTCTCAATGTTGGCATGATGTCCGGACATCAGTACCTGGGGTACAGCCTTTCCATGCCATACTTCAGGCCTGGAATACTGCGGATATTCCAGAAGGTTTCCTGCAAAGGACTCTGTCTCACCGGATTCTTTATTGCTTAATACACCAGGCACCATCCTGGAAATGGAATCCATCATAACCATGGAAGGCAGCTCCCCGCCTGTCAGCACATAATCTCCAATAGACACATAGTCTGTAACGATCTCCTCAAGAACACGTTCATCTATGCCTTCATAATGACCGCACAGGAAAACCAGGTCTTCTTCCCTAGCCATTTCCCTGGCCATCTCCTGGTTAAACACCCGGCCCTGGGGTGTAAGGTAAACAACCCTTGGCCGCTTCCCGATACGCTGGGCCACTGATTCATAGGCAAGATAAACCGGTTCTGCCTGCATCAGCATCCCTGCACCGCCGCCATATGGATAATCATCCACTTTCTGGTGCTTGTTATAGGCAAAATCCCGGATATTTACAGTCTCTATAGACAGATACCCTGCAGCAATGGCACGGCCTGTAATGCTGGTATTCATCCCGTTCTGGATCATCTCCGGAAACAGGGTCAGTACGTGAAAATTCATTTATACCAGTCCTTTCATCAGATGCACAGTCATAATGTCTTTTTCGATGTCCACATCCAGAATACACTGGTGGATGGCCGGAAGCAGGATCTCTTTGCCCTGTGCATCCTGAACCACATAAACATCATTGGCGCCAGTTTCCATTACATCCTTCAGGATCCCTACGGAAGTGCCATCCTCTGTCACAACCTGCATGCCGATCAGATCAGCAATATAATATTCGTCCTCTTCCAGATCCTGTGCTTCCTCTCTGGGAATCCACAGCTCTTTGCCTTTATATTTCTCTATATCATTAATATTATCAATATCTTTAAATTTCAGGATCACAAGATTCTTGAAAAACTTTACATTCTGGATATAAAGCTGTCTCTTCTCCCTGCCTGTATCCAGAAAAACATATTCAAGATCAGGAAAGCGTTCTGCATCCGTTGTAGGAAATACCTTTACCTCGCCTCTCACACCATGTGTGGTGGTGATCACACCTACTTTTAATAAATCTTCCATCACCAAGCTCCTGTCTGTGTACTTATCATTAAGAAACCTGCCCGGTAGGGCTTTTTAATGTACTAGGAGATTCCAGCGGAATTTCCTAGTACATTAAAAAGGCTGTTGCATCCATACTTTTGCAACAGCCCCTGAAAACTATTTCATTGCAGAATATCTACAATCACTTTTTTGCTGCTTTTGGAAGAAGCCGCTTTTACTACGGTACGGATTGCCTTGGCGATCCTGCCCTGACGTCCGATGACCTTACCCATATCAGAAGGCCCCACTTTTAATTCGATGACGATCACATCATCTTTCTCTGTCTCAGTAACGACTACTTCATCCGGATTTTCAACAAGAGATTTTGCAATTACTTCAACTAATCCTTTCATCACATACCTCCCTGTCTCGTCCTTTTGGGGACGTCACAGAAATACCTTCTCCGGTATTTCTTATTTTTCGATTCCGGCTGCTTTGAAAAGCTTAGCAACAACTTCTGTTGGCTGAGCACCTACAGAGAGCCATTTTTTAGCTGCTTCCTCATCAATTTTGAATACGCTTGGATCAAGGTTAGGATCATAAGTACCGATCTCCTCGATGCATCTTCCATCACGTTTGCTGCGGGAATCTGCAACAATGATTCTATAGAAAGGTGCTTTCTTCTGTCCCATTCTTCTTAATCTGATCTTAACTGCCATTTTTGTTTTCCTCCAATTTTGATTATGTTTTGTTTTGATTATTTATTATAAATCATTTATGTTAAAAAGGAAGCTTGAAGCCGCCTCTTTTACCACCTTTTTTGCCGCCCATCATGCCGGGCATCTGCTTCATCATCTTCTTGCTCTGTTCAAACTGCTTTACCAGACGGTTGACCTCTGAAATATCAACACCTGCGCCCTTTGCAATACGGTTCTTGCGGGACACATTCAGGATACCAGGATTGCTCCTCTCCTGAAGAGTCATGGAAAGGATAATGGACTTGGTCCTGTTCATCGCACTTTCATCGATCATCCCTTCAATATCTTTCATCTTGGTGCCCATACCTGGAAGCATGTTCAGGATACTTCCGATCCCGCCCATCTTATTCATCTGATCCAGGCTGGTAAGATAATCATTGAAGTCAAAATCCATTTTCTTAAGCTTCTTGGACATCTCCTGAGCCTGCTCCTGATCTACAGAGGCTTCTACCTTCTCGATCAGACTCATCACATCACCCATGCCTAAGATCCTGGATGCCATCCTCTCCGGATAAAACTGTTCCAGATCAGAAAGCTTCTCACCCATACCAACATAAAGGATAGGCTTTCCGGTAACTGCCTTAATGGAAAGGGCTGCACCGCCTCGGGTGTCACCATCCATCTTGGTGAGGATCACACCGTCAATCCCTACCTTCTCAGTAAAGGTCTTGGCTACATTTACTGCATCCTGTCCTGTCATGGCATCCACAACAAGAACAGTAGCATCTACATGGATATTCTCCTTAATATCTGCAAGCTCCTGCATCATATTCTCATCAATATGAAGACGTCCCGCAGTATCAATGATCACAATATTCTGCTGATGCTCCTTTGCATGACCAACTGCTGCTTTGGCAATGTCCACAGGCTGCTGTTTATCTCCCATGGAAAATACTTCCACGCCCTGCTTCTCACCATTTACCTGAAGCTGTGTGATAGCTGCCGGCCGGTATACATCACAGGCAACCAGAAGCGGGCGCTTGCCCTTTGCTTTAAGCTTACCTGCAAGCTTGGCTGCTGTAGTGGTCTTACCTGCTCCCTGAAGACCTGCCATCATGATCACTGTCATATCATTGCCAGGCTTAATGGGAAGCTCTGTAGTCTCACTGCCCATCAGGCTTACAAGCTCGTCATTTACGATCTTGATCACCATCTGCCCCGGATTAAGGCCGTTCATTACATCCTGGCCTACTGCACGCTCCTGCACAGACTTGGTAAACTGCTTGACTACCTTGAAATTGACATCCGCTTCAAGAAGAGCCATCTTCACTTCTTTCAGTGCGATCTTAACATCCTCTTCTGTCAGCCTGCCTTTACTTCTCAGCTTTTTGAATACATTCTGTAATTTTTCTGTCAAGCTTTCAAATGCCATGTATTATAACTCCTCTAATATAACATTGGAAATTGATGCAATCTCTTCAATCCCGGATTCTTCAGCAATCTGATGAATCCGCTTTACCTGCTTACGTATATTCAGAAACTTGTCTACCAGATGAAGCTTCTCTTCGTACTCCTCCAGTGCCTTGTCGCATCTCCGGATCATATCGTGTACTCCCTGTCTGGAAATCCCCAGATCCTGGGCAACTTCACTTAAGGAATAATCCTCCAGAACAACATTGGTATATACCTGCTGCTGCCTGTCTGTAAGAAGCTCTCCGTAAAAATCATACAAAAGTGCACGCTCTACAAACTTTTCCATTCGTAATCACCTTGTGTATCTTACATTATTTGCATCTGGATGTCAAGTGTTTTTTCTTGACAGTTTAAAATTCTGTCAGTTAAAGACTTGCACGGATCACTTTTGGTCTGCAGCCTGCTGTTTCCAGTGCTTTTACGATCTGGTTCTTATGGTCTGTACCAAATGCTTCCAGTGTGATCTTCAACTCAACAGCAGCATTTCGGTTGGTGCTTACAAACTGATTATGCTCCAGCTTGATAACATTTCCCTGATTCTCTGCAATAATGCTTGCCACACGAACCAATTCACCTGGCTTGTCCGGGATCAGCACAGATACAGTAAAGATACGGTCTCTCTGGATCAATCCATGCTGAACAACAGAAGACATAGTGATCACATCCATGTTACCGCCACTTAAAATAGAAACCACTTTGTTATTCTTGAAATCAAGATGACGAAGAGCAGCTACAGTAAGAAGTCCTGAATTCTCTACAACCATCTTATGATTTTCAACCATATCCAGGAAAGCAACGATCAGCTCATCATCCTCAATGGTAATGATCCCGTCAAGGTTCTTCTGGATATACGGAAAAATCTTGGATCCAGGGGTCTGTACAGCAGTACCGTCTGCAATGGTATTTACGTGAGGAAGTGTAACCACCTCTCCCTTCTCAAGGGATGCCTTCATGCAGGCTGCTCCTGCAGGCTCTACACCGATCACTTTGATATGAGGATTCAGAAGCTTTGCAAGTGTGGAAACTCCTGTAGCAAGTCCGCCTCCTCCGATAGGTACAAGGATATAGTCTACCAGCGGAAGCTCCTGTACGATCTCCATAGTAATGGTTCCCTGTCCTGTAGCTACTGCCGGATCATCAAAAGGATGGATAAAGGTATATCCCTCTTTCTCTGCCAGTTCCAGTGCAAACGCACATGCTTCATCATATACATCCCCATGAAGGATCACCTTTGCCCCATAGCTTTTAGTACGCTCTACCTTGATCAGCGGTGTGGTGGTTGGCATTACGATCACTGCCTTTACCCCATATTTATGTGCTGCATAGGCAACACCCTGGGCATGGTTTCCTGCAGATGCTGTGATCAGCCCTTTGCCTCTTTCCTCATCTGTCAATGTACTGATCTTGTAATATGCTCCACGTACCTTGTATGCTCCGGTACGCTGCATGTTTTCCGGTTTAAAATAAACCTTGTTTCCTGTCATATCAGAAAAATAACTGCTTTTGATCAGCTTTGTTTCCTGTGTTACCTGTTTGACGATCTCTGATGCCTGTTCAAAACTGTCCAGTGTCAACATGTGTGTCCTCCTCGCCTGCCTTCCGGCAGGATCTTTATGTGTAGTTTATTTAGTATTCATTTTACAAACCGTAACTGCGCCGGTGCCAAACAGTTACATTAGTTCTTATAAGTAAGCTTGTTTTTTACCCAGAATGTATATTTGGGCTTTACTTTGTAATATTTATTTTTTCCTTTGATCTTCAGACTGTAAGCAGATTTCTTATTTACATGAATCCTTACAGAATCAGAGGTTTTACATTTGTAAAAGCTGCAACCATTGATCTCCAGGCTTACCTTTCCGGATTTCAGGTTCTCACTGTAAATATTGTGCGCCTTATTGTCCTTGAAAATACAGTTCTTGATCACTGCACGGGTATTCCCGTCATTTACAAGAAGCCCTGTAGCTGCATTTGCACGGAATTTGCAGTTTGTAAATGTACCCTTTGAACCGCCTACAAGGATAGCACCATCATGCTTGTCTTTCAGTCCGTTTTTATAAATATCACAGTTGGTCATTGTAACATTGCACACAAGGGCTGTGCCAAGGCCATGGCGGCCATTGTTATACAGCTTGCAGTCTGTTACAACTGCTGTGCCGTTCTTTACGGAAATACCGCATTCACGGTTGCCATTCAACTGTGAACCGGAAATAGTGAAAACAGATTTCTCATATACGCCTACTCCATGCCCCAGTCCCTGCTTCGGATATCCGGAACCATTGTTCAGGATCTGACAGCTGCTGGCTGTGATCTGACACTTGCCGGACAGGCTGATACCAATGCTGGTACACTTGGATACGGTTACATTTTCCAGGTATGCTGTGGTTGCACGTAATTTAATACCATTCAGACCTGATTCCACATTCATATTCAGAAGACGGATATCAGATCCGCTGTTACCTGAAACAACGGTAGCACCTGCACTGCCTCTCCAGGTACCGCCATCTACCACTGCTCCGGAAGCTCCGGTAAGACTGATAAGCTTGCTGCCTGTACCTGTTACAACTGTCTGCGGGTCTGCAGCTACCACCATTCTGGATGCAGGACTTACTGTACCTTTCACTGTATAAGACCCAGCCGGGAAATAAAGCAGCTTTTTGCCACCGTTTCTTCTTGCTGCACGTAAAGCTGAATTAATAGCAGAATCACAGGCCTGTGCTCCTGTAGGATCTGCCCCGTACTCTGTCACATCATAAACGGTATAATCTCCATAAGCTTCAGATACTGCTGCATGTGCTGCCTGTGGATAGCCTGCCAGAACCAGAACCCCAAGTACCAGAAAACAGATGTTTCTCCATATTTTTTTCATATTCATCCCCCTTGCATCATCTGATGCTTATTCATTTTCTTCCCCGTCCCACCGGGTTTTCTCATCAACATTAAACAGCGCATTTACAAATTCATTGGCGTCAAACTTCTGCAGATCGTCAATGCTTTCACCTACTCCGATATACTTCACCGGAATATCCAGTTCAGACTGGATCGCAACTGCAATCCCACCCTTGGCTGTACCGTCCAGCTTTGTAAGAATGATACCGTTTACATTGGCAACTTCTGCAAACTGTCTGGCCTGTGCAAGAGCATTCTGTCCTGTGGTGCCATCCAGCACAACCAGAGTCTCCAGGTATGCTTCCGGATATTCCCTTTCAAGGATACGGTAGATCTTACGAAGTTCTTCCATCAGGTTCTTCTTATTATGAAGGCGGCCTGCTGTGTCACAGATCAGCACATCTGCATTCCTTGCCTTTGCTGCTGCCACTGCATCGAATACCACAGAAGCAGGATCTGCACCTGACTGTCCTCCGATAATATCCACTCCCGCACGGTTCGCCCACTGGGTCAGCTGTTCTCCGGCTGCTGCACGGAAGGTATCTGCTGCTGCAAGGATCACTTTCTTTCCCTGATCTTTTAATTTGCCAGCCAGCTTACCTACAGATGTGGTCTTGCCCACACCGTTCACACCGATCACCAGGATCACGGACTTGCGGTTCTCAAACTCATAATCTGTGCTGTCCACATACATCTGTTCTTTAATGCTGTCAATGAGAAGCTCCTTGCATTCCATAGGATCCTTGATATGCTTCTCTTCTACCTGTTTTTTCAGATTTTCAAGAATAGCTGTAGTGGCATTGATCCCGATATCTCCCATGATCAGGATCTCTTCCAGTTCTTCATAAAAATCATCATCAATGCTGGAATATCCGCTGAAAAGGGAATCAAACCCTTTTACAATGTTGTCACGGGTCTTGGTAAGACCACTTACAAGCCTTTTAAAAAAGCCTTTTTTCTCCTCTGCCATATCCCATTCCCTCCTTACTGCGTTAGCTGGTTCTCCACAAGGTCAACAGATACAAGAGTGGATACACCCTTTTCCTGCATGGTGATACCGTACAGTCTGTCTGCTGCATTCATGGTTCCCCTTCTATGTGTTATTATAATAAACTGCGTGTTCTTCGTCAACTTCTGCAGATACCCGGCAAACCGGCCTACATTGGAATCATCCAGGGCTGCCTCGATCTCATCAAGAAGACAGAAAGGTGAAGGCTTCAGGTTCTGGATGGCAAACAGAAGGGCAATGGCTGTCAGGGCCTTTTCCCCACCTGAAAGCTGCATCATATTCTGCAGTTTCTTTCCTGGCGGCTGTGAAATGATCTTTATGCCTGCTTCCAGAATATCCACATCCTCCTCCAGTTCCAAAGTTCCCTTACCTCCGCCGAACAGTTCTTTGAAGGCTTTGTCAAACTCTCTCTGGATATCCCTGAATTTCTCGGAAAACTGCTGCCGCATGCCTTCATCCAGTTCCCGGATAATATTCTCAAGCTGAGCCTCTGCAGTTTTCAGATCCTCATACTGACCGGACAGGAACGCATGTCTCTCCTGAAGATTTTTGTAATCTTCAATAGCATTTACGTTTACAGAGCCAAGCTTTCGTATCTCATCCTTCAGCTGTGCGGTCTGCTTTTTCATTTCCTTCAGGTCTGTATATTCTTCTTTCCGATACTGAAGGGCATTATTAGGTGTGATCTCATATTCCTCCCACATATAGGAAATCTGAGCCTCCCTGCTTTCCTCCAACTTTTCTATCTGGCTTTTCAGACGGAAGCATTCTTTATCCAGAAGGGAGAGCTGGCTGGACAGCTGGTCTCTTTTTTCAAAAAAGGCCTTATGACTGGTATTTTTCAGATCTTTTTCTTTCTGCCATACCTGCATCTGCTCCCTGTTTGTCTCTTCCTGACCGCCAAATCTGGACACTGCCTCTTTCAGTTCTTCTACAGATCTGCGCTTATTCTCCATCTCCTGATTTCCCTGCTCAAGGGTTTCCAGAATGGTCTGCTTTTCCTGCTCAAGTCCCTGGATCTCAGAAATAAGACGGGAAAGATTCTCAGATGCAAAGCTTTCTTTTTGCTGATTGGTGGATGCTTCCAGACGAAGCTCTTCCAGCTTTTTCTGTACTGTGCTTTCTTCGTTTTTCCACTCTTCCAGTTCCTTCTGTCTTGTTTCAATATAGGTTTCCAGTTCCTTCTCATCCTGTCTGGAAGCCTTTAATTCCTCATCGATCTTGTCATGATCCTGCTGGATCTCACTTAACTGTCTGCGGATCTGCTCCTGATCCAGACGGATCCTTTCGTATCCATCCCTGATCTCCTGTTCTTTATCTTTCAGCCGTGCCAGATTCATTTTTGCAGTATTCTGGGCTACGTATTTGCCACGGAGCTGTTCCTGCAGCTGTGTCATCTGGTCACGGAGCATGTTACGTTTATGTCTGTTCTCCTCCATGGAACCGGTGAGACGACTTACCTCTTCCTTCAGGGCTGCAACCTTCCCTTCCAGTTCTTCAATCTCCCTGCGTCGTCCAAGAAGATTGCTGTTATTCTTAAAAGCACCACCAGTCATGGAACCGCCGGGGCTTAAAGACTCTCCCTCAATGGTTACCATACGCAGACTGTGATGATATTTCCTTGCAATAGCAATGGCATGGTCAATATGATCCACTACCAGCACCCTGCCAAGAAGATACCTGGTAAGTCCTGTATATTCTTTCTCTGTGGAAACCAGATCAGAAGCCAGGCCGATCACACCTGTTTCTTTTAACGCTTCCTTCTGGCTGAATTCCCCTCTTGTATTAATACTGTTTAAAGGAAGAAATGTGGCACGGCCAAAGCGGTTTTTCTTCAGGTATTCGATCATTCTTTTGGCTGTCTGCTCATTGTCAGTAACAATGTTCTGAATGCTGCCCCCAAGGGCTGTCTCAATGGCGATCTCATACTCTTTATTTACCTGGATCAGATCTGCAACAACACCACGGATACCGGGTACCCGGTCTTTCTGCTCCATTACCCTGCGGATGCTGTTGCCGTATCCGTCATACCGCTCAGTGATATTACGTAAGGATTCCAGCCTGGATGCTTCCCTGTGGTAGGATGTCTGGCTGTTTTCCAGCTGTGCAGTCTGTTTTTTCAGATCTTCGCTGAGATTATGTACCTGTTGCTCTATCTCATCAGATTTCTCATTCATCTGATGGATCTCTTCTGTGATCTGATCATATTCTGACTGGGCTTTTTCCCTGATGGTCTTCTGCTCTGCCTCTTCGCTTTTCAGGTGAAGGATGTGCTGGCTTACTTCTGCCTTACGGATCCCCACCTGTTCCATCAAAGTGTCAAATCTTTGAGCCTTTCCTTTTGTGGTTGCTCTGGAATTCAGGATCTCGATGATCTCATTCTTGCCGTCTTCCACTGCAGTCTCACACTGGGAAATCTGTTCCTGTACCGTATGAAGTCTGTCTTCCTGATCTGCCAGCCGTTTCTGCGCCTCTTTTACAATGGCACGAAGAGATCCTTTTTCTTCTTCCACTTCAGATCTGGACTGCTGCCTTTGCTTCAGGTCCTCTTCCACGGTTTCCAGACGGTTCTTAAAGTGTGTATCACTTTGCAGTCCTGCCTGGATCTGCTCATTTAAAACATTGATCTGCCCCTCCAGCTGCTGCTTCTGCAATGCATTTTTCTGGGTCTTCTCCCGCAGTTCATCCATCTGCTGGTTCAGCTCTTCCAGTTCCTGCTCCAGACGGTCGTATTCTACTTTTGTCTGCTCATATTCTTTACTGGTATCAGCAAGCTGTGCAGATGCTGTTTCGTTCTTCTCGCTTAAAACCTGCAGATCCTTTTCTGTCTGCCGGCTTTCCAGAAGGAACATATTTACATCCAGTTCCCTTAAGCTGTCTCTTTTTGCCAGATAGATCCTTGCAGTTTCAGACTGGCGTTCCAAAGGCCCCAGCTGCTTGGTAAGCTCGCTTAAAATATCTGTTACACGGACAAGGTTCTGCTGTTCATCCTCCAGCTTTTTAATGGTGGTATTTTTCCTGCGCTTATACTTTACGATCCCGGCTGCCTCGTCAAACAGTTCTCTTCGATCTTCCGGCTTTCCGCTTAAGATCTTGTCGATCTGACCCTGCCCGATAATGGAATAGCCTTCCTTTCCGATACCGGTATCGTAAAACATCTCATTAATGTCTTTCAGTCTGCAGGCACTGCCGTTGATCAGGTATTCACTTTCACCGGAGCGGTACAGACGCCTTGTAACTGTTACCTCATTAAACTCCACCGGCAGCTTATGGTCACTGTTATCCAGGGTAATGGCAACAGAAGCAAAGCTTAAGGGCTTTCTTGTCTCTGTTCCTGAGAAAATAACATCCTGCATGTTGCCGCCTCGAAGCTGCTTGGCACTCTGTTCTCCAAGAACCCACCGTACTGCATCGCCTACATTGCTTTTCCCACTTCCGTTAGGTCCTACAATGCCGGTAATACCGTTGTGAAATTCAAAATTGATCTTCTGTGCAAAGGACTTAAATCCCTGCACCTCAATATTTTTTAAGTACATATCCTACCTATGACCCTTTATTTTCTCAGTTTTCGGATTGCCTGATAAGCAGCCGCCTGCTCTGCCGCTTTCTTGGTATGGCCTGTGCCCTGTCCCATTGTCTGGTCGTTCACCAGCACTTCTACAGTAAAGCTTTTATTGTGATCCGGGCCTGTCTCTCCTACAAGACGGTATTCTACCCCATGATTCAGATTCTCCTGGACAATCTCCTGCAGGATGGTCTTGCTATCATAAAAGAGCTGCTTATGCTCCAGGTCATTCAGTATGAAATCCAGTACAAACTCCTTTGCATTAGCAAAACCACCGTCCAGATAAATAGCCCCAAGAAGGGCTTCTGTAGCATCTGACACAATAGAATCCCTGTTCCGGCCTCCGGTCAGTTCTTCTCCCCTGCCAAGAAGCAGGTATTTGGGCAGTTCAAAATCCCTTGCACAAAAAGCAAGGCTTGGCTCACATACCAGGCTTGCACGTTTCTTGGTCAACTCCCCTTCCGGAAGCTTTGGGAATTTTTCATAAAGGAAATGACTGCTGATCAATTCCAGCACTGCATCTCCTAAGAATTCCAGCCGCTCATTGCAGCCACCTTTTCCAAGCTTTTTCTCATTTGCATAAGAGCTGTGGGTCAGGGCTTTCACAAGAAGGGTTTTATCCTTAAAGCTGTACCCGATCCTTTTCTCCAGTTCTGTTAAATTTGTCTCCATATTTTCTCCTTTTCCTGTAATAACAGGATTCCTATTACACAAGAAGGGGCTGCCGTTCCAGGCTGTCCCAAAACCGGCAATCCCTTCTTATATTCTCATTATTTGGATGTATCCGCCATCTCCAGAATATGCTCCCCGATCTTTTCATTGATCTGCTGCTGTTTAAACTGGACACACTGGAAAATCCCGTTTTTGATCTCTATGGATTTGGCGCTTCCATGGCATTTTACCACAAGACCTTTAAGGCCAAGAAGAGGTGCACCGCCATGCTCTGTCACATCAAAAGACTTCAAAGTCTTCTTAAGAGCCGGCTTGATGAGAAGTGCTCCCATTTTGCTGCGGAAGCTGGACATCAGTCCACCTTTGATCTTCTTCATCAAAGTGCCTGCAAGTCCTTCATAAAGCTTCAGGATCACATTACCTACAAAGGCTTCACATACTACCACATCTGCATATCCGGAAGGAATATCCCTTGCCTCAATGCTTCCGATAAAATTGATGCCAGGGCATGCTTTCAAAAGAGGGAATGTTTCTTTTACAAGTGCATTTCCTTTTTCTTCCTCTGCACCAATATTTACAATGGCTACTTTAGGATTCTTGATCCCAACTACATTTTCCATATAGATGGATCCCATTTTTGCAAACTGTACCAGATGGGAAGATCTGGCATCAACAGTAGCGCCACAGTCAATAAGAAGGGAAACACCCTTCTCTGTAGGGATCAGCGGAGCCAAAGGCGGGCGCTCCACCCCTTTCAGTCTGCCTACAAGTACCTGGCCTCCTACAAGGATGGCTCCTGTGCTTCCACAGGATACAAAAGCATCTGCCTCCTGGCGCTTTACCATCTTAAGGCCTACTACAAGTGAGGAATCCTTTTTCTTCTGGATCGCCATTACCGGCGGTTCAGCTGTCTGGATCACTTCTGTGGTAGGCACCACCTGGATCCTGTCCTTAGGATAATCCGGATATTTTGCAAGCTGGGCACGTACCTCTTCCTCAGTACCTGTCAGGATCACCTGGATATCTTCTCTTTCTGTCACCGCTTCTACGGCTGCTTTTACAGGCTCCTGGGGCGCATAATCGCCACCCATTGCATCTACAACTACTTTTACCAATTCTGACATTTATGATTACCTCCTGAAAAAAGCGAAACTGCTTTCTGGATTTCATATTCCCTGCAGCAACTGTTCCAAATGCACCTACAGTTACTCCGTATCTTACTATACTAAAAACAGGATGCAAAAGTCAATAGCATTCCTTTTGTACGGCCCCGGTAAACTCCTGTTATCCGCCAATTTCACACATAGCCCTTTTTTCTTCTTTTTCATCCTTTTGATCTTCCAGAAAATGATGACACACAGGCTTTTCTTTTACTGTCTGAAGGATCACCTGTTTCAATGTTTCTTCAGATGCCCCCTGCTGCAGATAAGGCTTAAGATCACATCCTGTCTGATACTGCAGGCATGTTTTCAGATATCCGTCACAGGTCAGCCGGATCCTGTTGCACTGACTGCAGAATTTATGGCTTACTGCACTGATAAAGCCGATCTTTCCTTTAAAGCCCTGTGCCTGGTAATAATGGGCGGGGCCATTTCCCAGTCTGCCTTCATATGGGATCAGCCTGATCTTTAATTTTCCCTCCAGATACTTCAAGATCTGATCTTCTGTGCAGCAGTTAAAATCTTTCCCATATCCGATAGGCATCATTTCAATAAACCGTACATGCAGATCCTCATCTTTTGCAAGAAGAGCCAGTTCTGCCAGATCCTGATGGTTTTTCCCATAGACAGGCACACAGTTCAGCTTTGTTACAAGTTCCGGATAAGATAAGGCAGCTTTCAGACTGTCCATGACCGGCTGAAGGCTGTCTCTGCCGCTGATCTGCTGATAATGCACCGGATCCAGGGAATCAACACTGATGTTTACTCCTGTAAGTCCTGCCTTTACCAGCTGTGGAAGATATTTACCAAGCAAAATGCCATTGGTTGTAAGGGTAACACTGTGTATCCCCGGGATCTGCCTGATCTCTTTTATAAGCGCAGGTACCTTGGGACGTAAAAGAGGTTCGCCGCCTGTGATCTTAACCTTGGAAATCCCAAGCTGTGCAAAACGTCTACACAGCTTAAGGATCTGCTCATCTGTCAGCTGCTGTTTTGCATTTCTGTGTGTACAGCCCTCTGGCATGCAGTAAATACACCGAAGATTGCACTGATCGGTTACAGAAATCCTGATATAATCAATGGTTCTTTCATAGCTATCCTGCATATGGCCTCCTCCTTTCCTTTTTTCCTTGAAACGCCTGATGATTTCTAGTATACTTTTTCCGGGAGCAGAAAGGTGCTGGTGTGTCTCCTGGTCTTCAAAACCAGTGTGGGGCATGGATTGTCCCGGGTGGGTTCGATTCCCACATGTTCCCGCCAGTAAATCACTTATATCTATGTACTGATTTGTATCTACTTATTTTCTTCCCATTTATGAGCCAGTATCCTTTTCTTTCCATCCCAGATGGTAAAATGTTCCCTGTCATAGCTTCCCAAAAGAGTAATGGCACATTTTCTTGAAATTTCAAGAGTGTCCCGGAATATTCCTGTTGGGATCTCCCCCTGCTTTCCAAAAAGGGCGGCCGCACATTCCTTTCCTTTCATATAAAAAGTGCGTGCCATATAATCCCCGTTTCCAAACCTGCATAACTCTCCCTGTTGTATCATTTTTAAAAATTCCGTAGAAAAGCCCTGCTCTTTACCAAGCTGTTTTTTCACCTCACAGGTTTTAGGCGGAAAAAAGCCTGCCTCCTGATACAGGGCACGGATTTTCTCCATGGTTTCACTGGACTGCTTTGGCTTTTGAAAAATCTTCTCTCTTCTTCGCTTTTCACAAAGCTGTGTTACCACACCCCCGCCAATGGTTTCTGCAGGAGAATATTTCCGCAGGATCAGATGATCCCCTGGCTTTATATAAAGTTCTTTTTCCAGACGAAGCTGCGCCTGGCATTTCTCACCTGGAAGGATCTGCTCCTTATCCTTTAAAAGGAGCCTGCCATGGAATGCACCTGCACCCCAGCAGACCTGTATCCGGCTGTTGTTTTTTACAGGTTCTTTCAGATTTTTTACTGTCTGAAACTGTATATCCACTCTGTCTGCAGTTTTTTGGCTGCCTGGCTGTGCCAGCACCATGCCTCTGGAAATCTGCTTTTTTTCCGCTCCAGGCAGATTCACTGCCACTCTGGCACCTGCCTGTACCCATTCTGATTTTTTGCCGAAGATCTCCAGTCTGCGGATCCTTACCTCTTTGCCTTTTGGATACAGGATCCCTTTTGCCCCTGCATGGATCCTTCCCTGGACAAGTGTTCCTGTAATCACGGTTCCAAATCCGGATACTGTAAATACACGGTCAATAGGCAGAATAAAAGGGAGGGAAAGATCTTTTGGTGGAAGTGTTCTGGCAAGATACGCCAATTCCCTTTGGATGGCATGGATCCCTTCTCCTGTAAGAATACTGGTTTCTATAACCTGTGCCTGTTCAAGGAATGTTCCCTGTACAAGGACTTTTATGTCCTGCTTTACCTTCTGCTTTTGCATGATATCTGCCAGATCACATCTGGTAAGAGCGATCAGTCCCTTTTTTATCCCCATAAGGGAGAGGATCTGCAAATGCTCCACTGTCTGTGGCATGATCCCTTCATCTGCAGCAATTACAAGTATGATGATTTCCATGCCGCACACGCCTGCCAGCATGTTTTTAATAAAACGCTCATGACCTGGTACATCAATGATCCCGCCTTGGATCTCTTTTCCCAGATCTATCGGTGCAAATCCCAGATCAAGGGTCAGGCCTCTTTGCTTCTCTTCCAGAAGCCGGTCTGTATCTACCCCTGTCAGTGCTTTTACAAGACAGGTTTTCCCATGGTCCACATGTCCTGCTGTCCCAATGGTAACATACTGCATCCTCACACCTCCTCTGGCTTTCATCCATTCATTGACATTTGTCCACCATGGCATTATGATATGGAACGTAAACAAATTCCCAAATACCAACAGAAAAAAGAGGTAATCCATGATTTCAGAAAAACAATCTTCCAACAGACTTTCTCTTTTTCTTACTTTTTTTAAGATCGGCCTTTTCACCTTTGGCGGCGGTTATGCCATGATCCCTTTGATCCAGCGTGAGATCGTAGATAAAAAGGGCTGGATCTCTGACGAGGATATCCTGGATATTGTAGCTATTGCAGAAACAACACCAGGACCTATTGCTGTAAATTCAGCCACATTTGTAGGCTATAAAACAGGCGGCTTTTTGGGGGCATCCTTTGCCACTTTAGGTGTGATCCTGCCTTCTTTCCTGATCATCCTTGGGATTTCATTTGTCCTTCGGAAGTTTGAATCCCTTACAGTGATCCAGTATGCATTTAACGGGATCCGTGCAGGTGTGCTGGCTTTGATCATCCGTGCACTTCTATCCATGTATAAGCAGTGTCCTAAAAATCTGCCCTCTTATGTGCTGATGGCACTTTCCTTTGCCGGCGTAGTCTTTTTCAAGATCAATATCCTGATCGTGATCCTTTTCTGCGCCATCCTTGGACTTGTTTTTTCCGCAAATGAAGTCCATGTGCAGAAAAAGAATGGGAGGACAAATCCATGATCTACTTTGAATTATTCTGGACATTTCTGAAAATAGGAGCGTTCACCTTTGGCGGTGGTTATGCCATGCTTCCCCTTGTACAGGAACAGGTGCTGTCCCATGGATGGATCAGCCTGGAAGAACTGGTGAACTTTATTGCAGTCAGTGAAAGCACTCCCGGTTCTTTTGCTGTCAATATATCCACCTATGTAGGTGCGGAAGCTGCAGGCTTCCTTGGTTCCCTTTGTGCTACCTTTGGAGTGGTTCTTCCATCTTTTATCATCATCCTTCTTGTGGCCGGATGCTTTGAAAAATTCCGTTCCAGCCAGGTGATACAAGGACTGATGAGCGGTCTGAAGCCGGCTGTGATCGGTCTGATCGGCTCTGCTGTGATCACCACAGGATCTGCCGTCTTTTTCCCTTCCGGCTTTGATCTTGCCACAATAGCCACGCCATCTTTTCTTCTGTCTGCTGTGATCTTTGTGATCATGTTATTTCTGGGGATCAAAAAGGTACATCCCATCCTGATCATTCTTTTTTCAGCAATTCTTGGAATCCTTGCCGGATATTTATTTTAAACGGCAAGGACTTTTTTTATTACATCTGACAGTTCTTCCAGTTCCCCTGGAAATATAGTACGCATATCCAGAACTACCTGGTCTTTCTCGATCTTCCCGATCACAGGAGGCGTACTATGACGAAGCCGCTCTTCCAAATCCATGACAGATAATCTGGATGAACGGATAGAAAAACCTTTCCCTGGCAGGTCTTTCCCTGGCATACTTCCTCCCCCTGTGGTTCCCAGGGTATCTACGATCTGCAGCTGTACATGATTTCCCACTTCATTTCTCAGGCTTTTTAATAAAATGCCTGCCATCTCTTCCATTTTCCCCTGGCTTCGGCTGAGCATTTCCAGTACCGGGATCTTCATTTCTTCAGATTCTTTATACAGCCTTACTGTTTCATCCAGCACTGCTGCTGTGAATTTATCGATCCTTAGTGCCCGCATCAGAGGATGCTTTTTTATCCTTGCGATCAGTTCTTTTTTTCCTGCAAGGATTCCTGCCTGGGGGCCACCCATCAGTTTATCCCCGCTGAAAGCCACCAGATCTGCTCCCTGAGCCAGCACAGACCTGACTGTTTTTTCCGGATCCGTTCCGGAAATGTACCCAAGATCACCGCTTCCCAGATCTACCAGAAGATACAGCATCCGCTTATGGGCCTCTTCTGCCAGTTCTTTTACAGAAGGCGCACAAGTAAAGCCTGTGATCTGATAGTTACTGGTATGTACTTTCAGAAATGCAGCGGTATCTTCTGTAACTGCAGCGGTGTAATCTTCCAGATAGGTACGGTTTGTAGTACCTACCTCCACAAGACGTCCTCCGCTTTGCTCCATAACCTCAGGGATCCTGAATTTCCCGCCGATTTCTACCAGTTCCCCTCTTGAAACACAGACCTGCCGTTCAGATGCCAATACTGTAAGCATAAGAAGTACTGCAGCCGCATTGTTATTTACTGCCACCACTGCTTCAGCCCCTGTAAGGACCTTAAGATCCTGTTCAAAAGAAGCCTGCCTGCTTCCTCTTTTTCCTGTTTCCAGATTCAGCTCCAGGTTGGTATATCCAGTCATCAGACGGACTACATGCTCTGCAGACTCTTCTCCAATAGGAGCACGACCCAGATTGGTGTGAAGGATCACCCCTGTACCGTTGATCACATGGGTCATATGCCTGCGTTTCTGCTTTTGCAGAATGGCCCTGATATCTTTAAAAATATCTTCCGGATCTTTTCCTGGATCCTGCCGTATCTGATCTGCTGCAGTTCTTGCAGCCTGCAGGGTTTCCTGATATCCGTAATCCTCAGCAAGCTGTCTGCCGGTTTCAGAAGCCATCAGCTGATCCATTTTGGGGATCTGCCGCATCCTTTTAGGATCAACCATTTTCTTTTTCCTCTTCAATCCGCTGGGCAAGATCGTTTAAGTAAACCCATCTGTCCATTTTTTCTTCCAAAAGCGCTTCTGTTTCATTCTTTTCCTTCATCAGCTCCTGCAGCTTTAAGGAATTGGTGGCATTTTTCAGGATCTCCTGATCCAGGTTCTCTATCTTTTCTTCCAGTCCGCTGATCACATCATCAATGGTTTCAAATTCCCTTTGCTCTTTAAAAGAAAATTTCAGCTTTTCCGGGCGGCTCTTTTTCCATTCCTTTGCTGCCTTCTTTTTATCTTCCCCGGACTTTTCCTGGGCTGCAGAAGAAATGTGTGCTGCTTTGTCCTGCTTTGCCTTCACATAATCTGTATATCCGCCTTCATACTGTACCAGGTGGCCATCACCTTCAAAAGCAAAAATCCGGTCAACCACATTATCCAGAAAATAACGGTCGTGGGACACTGTGATCACAATCCCATTAAAGGAAGACAGATAATCCTCCAGTATGGTCAGTGTAGGGATATCCAGATCATTGCCAGGCTCGTCCAGAAGCAGCACATTTGGTGCTTCCATAAGAACCTTCAGAAGATATAAGCGCCTTTTCTCCCCTCCTGACAGCTTCTGGATCGGGGTATACTGCATGGCCGGGTCAAAAAGAAATCGTTCCAGCATCATAGAGGCGGTGATCTTGCCATCCCTGGTAGGGATATATTCAGCCACATCCCGGATATAATCGATCACACGCTGGTTACTGTCCATATCAGGTACTTCCTGGGCAAAATATCCTATCCGGATGGTTTCACCCACCTCCACTTCTCCCTGATCTGGCTGCACTACCCCTGCAATCATACGGATCAGTGTGGATTTCCCACAGCCATTAGGGCCAATGATCCCAAGTCTCTGCCCTCTAAGTACTATATAATCAAAATCATTTACCAGAACCTTATCCTGATACCGCTTTGTAAGATGATGGAGAAGAATGGTCTTTTTCCCCATTCTTGTTTCTACGGAATCCATCTCCACAGTCTGTTCTGCCTGAGGTGTGGTACCATTTTTCAGGGCTTCCAGACGCTCCAGCCTTGCTCTTTGCTTTGTACTTCTGGCCCTGCATCCCCGCTTTGCCCATTCCAGTTCCATTCTCAGGATACTGCGGCGCTTCCGGTCACTGGCTAATTCCATTTCTTCTCTCTGGGCCTTCAGCTCCAGGAATTTGGAATAATTCGCCTGGTAAGAATACAGGCTTCCATGGCTGATTTCCAGGATCCTGTTAGACACCCGGTCAAGGAAATATCTGTCATGTGTTACCATGATCAGTACTCCTTTAAACCGGATCAGATAATCCTCCAGCCAGGATACCATTTCCCCATCCAGATGGTTGGTAGGCTCATCCAGGATCAGGATATCTGCCGGATTCACAAGGATCCTGGCAAGTGCTGCCCGTTTCTTCTGTCCTCCGGACATGGTGGAGATCTTGGCCTGATGATCTGTCAGCCCCAGCTTGTTCAGCACATTTCCGGCTTCATTTTCTGTGCCCCACTCCTTGTGCCATCTTCCTTCCGCCACATAGTCCAGCACTGTACTATCTGCTGGGAACTGTGGATTCTGGGGCAGGTATGCCATGCGGACACCATTCTGCATGATCACCTGTCCTGAATCTCCTTCTTCCAGCCCTGCCAGGATCTTCAGAAGGGTACTTTTTCCTGTGCCATTGATGCCGATGATCCCGATCTTTTCCCCTTCCTGTATCCCACAGGATATGTCATCAAAAATCACCTTCTCACCATATACCTTGCTGATATGTTCTATATTTAATATATTCATCCTAAAAACTCCTCGCTATGATCTGAACATTCTTATCCTACCACATACCCTTTATTTTTTCCACTTCTTTAACTAACCGGCCACATCACCATATATGAAAGTCAACTGCTAATCCCATCCGTAATCCGAACGATTACCCTACTTAATCATACGATTCTGCCCATTATAGACAGATACTGTAAAACAACCATCGGCAGCTAATACGTATATCTGTTGCCTTGCAGAAAAGATCTTGGTTATATATCATGCGAGGCTTTCGTAGATTTCGACTGCGCTAGCTTCTCCAAGATTTGCATTGTCTGAGCGAAGCGAGTTTTGCAAATCTTGGGGATAATAAGCGCGCGGGAGAAATCCGAAAACGAAGCCCTGATATATAAACATATCTTTTCTGCAGAAGGCAACAAAAAATAAAAATAAACTCCACGATGATTGTTTTGCTGTATCTGCAGCGCAGAAAAACATTGAAATCCCCCCGCCCCTGCGTATATACTGGAAACACAGGAGGTATCATACCATGAACATACTTACAACCCGCTGGAGCGCCCAGGCAGCATCCGGCGAAACACTGCAGGAATACCCAAGACCCATGATGGTACGAAACGAATGGGTCTGCCTGAATGGCATCTGGGATTATATCATAACAGACAAACGAATCACCCCCGCTAACTTTGAAGATCCGGATTCCTTCCCATTCCAGGGACAGATCCGTGTACCCTTTTCACCGGAAGCACCTCTTTCCGGTGTGATGCGTCAGCTGCAGCCAGAAGAAACAATGTGGTATTCCCTGACAGTTCTTCTGCCCTGGGATACTGTAAATGAAACCACAGACCGGCTGCTTTTACATTTTGGAGCCGTAGATCAGATCTGCACAGTTTACGTAAACGGCCATCACGCCGGATATCACAAAGGCGGATATCTGCCATTTACTCTGGATATCACCAGGTTTGCCGCCAGTTCCCCAAAACTGCATCTTCTGGTGGCAGTGCGGGATTTCAGCGATACATCTTATCACAGCCGCGGGAAACAGAAGCTTATACCCGGCGGCATGTTTTATACCGCTCAAAGCGGCATCTGGCAGACTGTATGGCTGGAAAAGGTTCCTTCGGGTCACATAAAAGCCCTGAAGCTGACTCCTGACCTTGGTCAGCAAAGCCTTTCCCTGAAAATACAAACCACTGGCTCTGACTGTAATCCATCAGCCCTGTGCCAGATTTATGCTCCCTGCCTTCTTTCTGAACAGGGAGTCACGGAAAAGGTATGCCAGCAGCTTCTCTGGGAGGGAACGATTACACCAGGGAAAACAGCCTGCATCCCTGTAAAGGATCCTGTTCCCTGGAATCCAGACTCACCCCTTCTTTATCCTGTAAAGATCTGCTATGGACAAGATCAGGTCTTTACTTATTTTGCCATGCGTAAGCTGGACGTTCAGCCAGACAAAAAAGGGATCCCCCGGTTCTTCCTGAACGATCACCCGGTTTTCCAGACAGGAGTGCTGGATCAGGGATATTGGCCAGACGGGCTGTACACTGCCCCTTCTGATCAGGCTTTGATCTATGATATCCAGGCTATGAAGGATCTGGGCTTTAACATGCTTCGCAAGCATGGGAAAATAGAAGCCGACCGGTGGTACTTCCACTGTGACCGTATGGGTATGCTGGTATGGCAGGATATGGTAAACGGCGGCACCACCTATCAGTCCTGGTTTGTTACATATCTGGCAACTCTTATGAATTATCTTCGTATTCCTGTAAAGGATCACTGTCACCTTCTTCTTTCCAGAAGGAGTTATGAGGGCAGACAGGAATTTATACAGGAAACCAGGCAGACCATCAAAGCGCTTTATAACCATCCTTCCATTATATGCTGGGTTCCCTTTAATGAAGGCTGGGGACAGTTTTCTACAAAAAAAGTGTCAGAAATGATCCAAAAACTGGATTCCTCCAGACTGGTAGACCCTGCCAGCGGCTGGTTTGACCAGAACTGCGGAGATATAAAGAGCATCCATTACTATTTCTTCAGCCTTCCACTCCCCAGAAAAGAACGCCGGGTAATGGCTTTGTCCGAATTTGGCGGTTATTCCTACAGGATCCCGGAACACAGCTCCTGCAGCAAAACCTATGGTTATAAGAAATTCAGCAGCCGGGATGCCCTTACCAAAGGGATAAAAGGCCTGTTCCTTAACACACTTTTTCCAGCTGTTCCAAAAGGCATTTCTGCATCTGTGTATACCCAGTTATCCGATGTAGAGGAAGAGGTGAACGGAATCCTTACTTACAACCGTGAAGTGGTAAAACCTGTTCCTCACCTGATAAAGAATCTGAACCACAGATTAAAAAACCAGTTCCAGGATTAAGCTTTCCCTGCTGGATAGCTCTGAGGAAATCTTTTGAAATAATAAATCACAAACAACACTGCGGTAATGCTCCAGGAAATTGGATAACTGAGCATAATGGTGTCGATTCCAGGATATCTGGGTACCATGGTAAACAGCCACAGGATCCTGAGTGTACATACACCTCCACAGGTGAGTACCATAGGGATCAGCACCTTTCCTGCACCACGGAGCGCACCGGACAGGATGCTGATCACCACAAATACGGAATAAGCCGGAAGCATACGGAAGATCATATGTACTCCGATCTGAAGCACCTTCTGATCCGAAGTAAAAAGCCCGAAGATCTGTTTTCCGAAGAGCATGATAGCACCGCTGATGACAACAGAGGAGATCATAGCCATGACCATACAGACCCGCACACTTTTTTTCATTCTTTTAAATTTTCCGGCTCCGTAATTTTGTCCCACAAATGTTGTTATGGATATGCTGAACGCATTCAGCACCATCCAGAAAAAAGCGTCAATCTTGCTTAAAGTTCCCCAGGCTGCCACTGTATCCGTACCCAGCTTATTCACAAACACCTGGATGATCACATTTGACACATTATACATGGTAGATTCAAGAGCTGCCGGTATCCCGATCCCAAGAAAAGCTTTCAGATAACGATTGTGAAAGCGTATCCGAGACGGGATCAGCCGGTAGCTTTCTTTTGTTTTCAACAGCATTGCCACCACAATGGCTGCACTGATAGCCTGGGAGATCACAGTTGCAGCTGCCACGCCAAGGACGCCAAGGCCAAATCCGATCACAAGAAGGAGATCCAGGATGATATTTACTATACATGTAATGATCAATACATATAAAGGCCGTCTGGAATCCCCTACCGCACGCAGGATCCCTGCGCCCATATTGTACAGAAGATTAAAAAGCATACCAATAAAATAAATATGCAGATATAATACAGAATCCTCCAGTACGTCTACAGGTGTATCCATGATCTGCAGCATCCACCTGGAGCCTGCATAACCAAAAACTCCCAGCACAATGCTTCCGATAATGGAAAACGCAAATGCTGTGTGCAGGGTTTTCTCCAGACTGCTGCTATCCTTTGCCCCATAATACTGTGCAATGATCACAGATGCTCCAGAGGACAGACCTACAAACAAACCTACCGCCAGGTTCACGATCACAGTGGTGGAACCGCCAACAGCGGCCAGCGCCTGTTTTCCCACAAAACGGCCTACTACAATGGTATCTGCCGTATTATAGATCTGCTGAAAAAATGTACCAAACACAATTGGAAAGAAAAATAACAGCAGCTGTTTCCAGATCACCCCTTCTGTGATCTGATTCACCGAAGTTTTTGCCTGCTTCTCCATATGTACCCCCTTTTTTGTCAAAAACAAGGGGCTGCTGCATTAACATCAGCCATGAATACTTCTTATCCATGTCCGCTGTTAATGCCACAGCCCCTTGAACCGCTTCTGCAGTGTTGAATTAGTCTTCAACCTTAATGATCTCTTTTTTGTTATAGCTTCCACAAGCCTTGCAAACTCTGTGCGGCATCATCAGAGCACCACATTTGCTGCATTTTACAAGATTCGGAGCGCTCATTTTCCAGTTTGCTCTTCTCTTATCACGTCTTGCTTTGGAAGATTTATTCTTTGGGCAGATGGACATTGGTTACACCTCCTTAAATTTACTGAATATATCACTGATAGCTGCCATGCGGGGATCCTTAGGCTCCTCCACACATCCGCAGGGACCGTCATTGAGGTTTTTCCCACATTGGCTGCAGATACCTTTGCAATCCTCTCTGCATAAAACCTTTAAGGGCCAGCCCATCAGTACCTCAAGATAGACCAATTGGTCCACATCCAGGTCCATACCTGTGAGATAGCTGCTCTCATCCAGATCATTTATCCGTTCTTCTTCCGTAAGCTTCATATCCAGCTTTCTCTGGATCTGAAAAGGAATATCTACTGAAACTTCCTCCAGACATCTGTCGCAGGGAATAGACACTGTAATCTGTCCATGACCTGTCAACTCCAGAACCCGGTCTCCGGTATTGGTAATACTAAGCTCAACCGGCTCCTTAGCCAGAACAGGAAATGTACCTGTCTGAAAAGTAATCTGATCCATCTCAAAAGGGACAGACTGCTGTATGCACTTACCTTCACTGGATGAAATATCTGACAAATGAATCCGCATAATTATCTCCTATCCACACTCAATCAATTATACCGTTGGCTTTGTATTTTGTCAACGTATAAATTGCGGCTTTTTATGAAAAAAATGTTGCATTTTATGAAATTTGCTGTAACAGTCATAAAAATGGGGATCTGCCCAAGGCACATCCCCATTTATTCTTAAGAATGCTGCATGGAATTATTTAACAAGAGCAACTGTATCACGGCAGATTGCCAGCTCTTCGTTGGTAGGAATAACTGCAACCTTTACAGTAGAATCAGCAACGGAGATCACTACTTCCTCTCCCATTGCCTCGTTTGCTTCTGCATCCAGCTTAACGCCAAGGAATCCAAGATATGAGCATACCTTTTCACGGATCATGCCTACATTCTCGCCAATACCTGCAGTAAATACGATAGCATCTACACCATTCATAGCTGCCACATAGCCGCCGACAAACTTGGCAATGCCATAGCAAAGAACCTCGATGGCATTCTTAGCGTCTTCATTGCCCTCTGCAGCTGCTGCTCTCAGGTCACGCATATCACTGGATACACCGGACATACCCTGAAGACCGGATTTCTTATTCAGTACGTTCATAACACCTGCAAGATCCAGGTTCTCTTTCTTTGCAATGTATTCAACGATAGCCGGGTCAATGTTACCGGAACGTGTACCCATTACAACACCTTCAAGAGGAGTAAGACCCATGGTTGTATCCACACATTTGCCGTTCTGTACAGCACTGATGGAAGAACCATTGCCCAGGTGGCAAACGATCACCTTGGAGTTGTCTTTGTCAAGTCCAAGGAACTCAACTGCACGTTTGGATACAAAGCTGTGGGATGTACCGTGGAAGCCATATCTTCTTACTTTATATTTCTTATAATATTCAATAGGAAGTCCGTACAGATATGCTTTTGCAGGCATTGTCTGATGGAAAGCAGTATCAAATACACCTACCTGCGGAACTCCAGGCATAAGCTCTGCACATACGCGGATACCGATCAGGTTTGCAGGATTGTGAAGAGGTGCCAGATCATTGCACTCCTCAACAGCTGCGATCATTTCATCTGTGATGATTGCAGAGGAAGCAAATTTCTCACCGCCATGGACAATACGATGTCCGATAGCACCAACCTCTTTCAGACTGGAGATAGCACCAGTCTTGTCATTTGTCAGTGCATCCAGTACCATCTGGATAGCCTCTTTGTGAGTAGGCATGGAAGCCTCTGTGATCTCTTTGTCATTGCCAGCTTTCTGGTAAACAAGTCTTCCGTCGATACCGATCCTCTCACAAAGACCTTTTGCAAGAACTGCTTCTGTCTCAGAATCGATCAGCTGATACTTCAGGGAAGAACTTCCGCAGTTAATTACCAATACATTCATTTTTCTACTCTCCTTAAAAAATATGGTAACAGTTTTCTATCTTCACAGTTACAAAATATGTACTTAATATGATGGGCTATAGAATCTGATGGATCAGTCCTGAGCCTGGCACTGAACAGATGTAATAGCTACTACACCTACGATATCATCTGCAGAGCATCCTCTGGAAAGGTCATTTACAGGCTTAGCAATACCCTGTGTGATAGGTCCGTATGCTTCAGCCTTTGCAAGACGCTGAGCCAGTTTGTAACCAATATTTCCTGCATCAAGATCCGGGAATATCAATACATTTGCTTTACCGGCAACCGGGCTGCCAGGAGCTTTGGAAGCACCTACGCTTGGAACGATAGCTGCATCAAGCTGGAACTCTCCGTCAAGTGCAAGCTCCGGATACTGCTCTTTTGCAATCTTTGTAGCTTCAACAACCTTGTCAACATCTGCATGCTTTGCACTGCCCTTTGTGGAATGGGAAAGCATTGCAACAATAGGCTCTTCCTGAACGAGAAGCTTAAAGGACTCAGCTGAAGATCCAGCGATAGCAGCCAGTTCTTCCGGATTCGGGTTCTGGTTCAGTCCGGAATCTCCGAATACAAATGCACCCTTTGCACCATATTCGCAATCCGGAACAATGATCAGGAAGAATGCGGATACAAGCTTTGTGCCTGGTTTTGTCTTAAGGATCTGCAGACACGGTCTAAGTGTATCAGCTGTAGAATGGCATGCACCGGATACCATACCGTCTGCATCGCCCATCTTTACCATCATAACACCATAGTACAGATACTGGTTCAGAAGGATCTCTTTTGCCTGCTCAGGAGTCATGCCCTTCTTCTGTCTTAACTCTACTAATTTGTCAATATATCCCTGTGTCTTCTCGGAAGTCTCAGGATCTACGATCTGTGCACCGGAGATATCAAAGCCGCCTTCTGCAGCGCTCTTTTTAACCTTCTCCTCATTACCGATAAGAATCAGCTTTGCAATACCCTCTTTCAGGACCTTGTCAGCAGCTTCCAGAGTTCTCATATCCTCTGTCTCAGGAAGTACGATTGTCTTTACGTTTGCTTTTGCTCTGTTTTTGATTACATCAATAAATCCCATAATAATTCATTAGCTCCTTTCATAAGTGTTGGCCCAACAGAAATTTATCTCAGTCGAGAAGACTCCCACCTCTTTCAGGTAGTGAGTAACAGCAAGTTCGTCTCAGTGGGAGTCCAATCTCCGACTGAGATAAACGCTCCGTCCAATCTCCGACTGAGATAAACGCTCCGCGAGGATGCGCAGTGATTCTGTAAAGAATATGTCAGCTTACGCTGACCAGAATCACGCGCCAAGTCTCGCGGCTGCTCGACTTGAATTTCTCAGGCCATACCTGTAATATATTATAAACCTCCCGGCCTTGTATTTCAAGCATTTCGATGGTAGAATGTGCCATATAATCGTATTTTATGAGGTACAATTTCATGAAAACTGTAGGTATCATTGCCGAATATAATCCTTTTCACACAGGCCATAAATATCAGCTTGACCAGATCCGTCAACGACTTCAGGCAGATTATATTGTGATCGCCATGAGCGGAGATTTTGTGCAGCGGGGCACTCCTGCCCTTTTTTCAAAGCATGTGCGTACCAGGATGGCTTTATCCTGCGGCGCAGACCTGGTGGTGGAACTGCCTGTTTCTGTTTCCACAGCCAGTGCCGAAGGCTTTGCAAAAGGAGCTGTACACCTGCTCTCAGGCCTTGGCGTAACAGATGTTCTCTGCTTTGGCAGTGAATCCACAGATACGCAGCTTCTTATGGAGCTTGCCCGGATCCTGCTCAGAGAACCAGAGCCATACAGGCAGCTTCTTACAAAGAACTTGAAAGATGGGCTTTCCTTTCCTGCTGCCAGAAGCAATGCCCTTACCCTTTATACTCATAATCCTCAGCTTGCCACCTTACTTTCCAAACCTAATACTATCCTGGGAATTGAATACTGTAAGGCGATTCTCTCCCTGAAAAGTTCCATCCATCCTTACGCCCTGCAAAGAGAAGGCAGCGGCTACCATGACACTGATCTGTCAGATACTTTTCCTTCAGCTTCCGGTATACGCACCCGGATTTTTAAGGAGCCCTTGGCTTGTTTTCAGGATCTGATTCCATCGCCTTCCTTTTCTATTTTTAAAAAGGCAATTGAGGAAGGGTTGTATTTAAAAGAAAGTGACCTGGATCCTCTTTACAGATATCGTCTTCTCCTGGAAACACCAGATTCTCTTCAGCAGTATCTGGATATGAACGAGGATCTTGCAAGGCGGATCTGTACCTGTGCCTGGGAATATAGCACATTTACTGAATTTGCGGCTAAGGTTAAAACGAAGAATATGACCCAGGCCCGCATTCAACGTGCACTGCTTCATACTCTGCTTCAGATCCGGCGCACTCCCAGCGATTTTCATTATGCCCGCATTCTTGGTTTTCGTAAGGCCAGCAGCAGCCTTTTATCCCAAATAAAAAAAAGAGGCTCCATGCCTCTTCTGTCAAAAGCAGCAGATGCAGCTTTGCTGCTCCCCCCTGCAGATAATGCCCTGTTTCAGGAGACTGTTTTT
>ONBN01000006.1 GCA_900316115.1 uncultured Eubacteriales bacterium | reverse complement strand
GTCTGTAGTCTGCGTCAAGTTCCAGTACGGCACAATCGGGGAGGCAAGTCCACCGAAAATAAAGTGCGATTTGCCCCTCCCACAATGTGCCGTCTGACATTCAGAACAGGGAACATATTCTTTTATAGATTCTATATCCTTCCAGACTGGCATAGTTCTTTTGATACAGTCAATGATAAATACACTGTCTGTTGTAGAGTCCAGAACTCTTACAAGCTGATTATCATATTGCAATAATTGATTGTTTGGAAAAGAATTATTTTTCTGAAAAGTATTATTCTTCATCAATGACCAACCCCCAATCTGATATACCATGTTTTAACCAGTAATCTCTTGAAGCATCCAGAAGCTTTATTGTCATAGGCTTTGTGAGGAACTTTCTAAATACACATTCCCTGACCATCAAATCTCCATCTGCTTTGACACAAACAAAATCTGAGGTATAAGCTCCATCTGATAAACCGTCTAATAGCACATTGCATCTGATTTTCTGTATGTCGTTGTCATTCTGAAGAATATCTGCATAGTTGGATTGTATTGCATCGTATGTTCTGCATACTTCCTGACATTTACTTAAATCCTTCTTTTCACACCTTCCCTTGTAACCTTTCTTACGCATAGCAGCACCTCCTGATATTTGGCAATTCCACTTTCCCCAAAATGTTCCCAAAAACAGATTAAATCTCCCAAAAACGTATTTCTGGGAATTTTTCTTCCCAAAAACATTATTTCTGGGAAAATGGGGAATTGCTTAAAAGTATTGATTTTACTGGGTTTTCAGAGGTTTTGTCTTGATTTATGAGTTTCCCAAAAACGGATAATAGCAAATACTCTATGTCATAGGGCAAAAGTGATTATCCAGTTTTAAGGCAAAAGTTCTATCCTCTTTACTTTTAGACCTTATCCTATCAACTGTCGTATCCACTTTTATTGTTTCTGTCATTTTTCCCTACACAATTCCTCATAAAATGTTAATTTTATGTGTAAATCAAGCCCCTTGAAAGCCCTTAAAATAAGGTCTTTCTCTACTTTCCAAATATCAGTAAATCCTGTGAAACTGCTGCCATAGAAACAAAAAAACCTTGAAGAACCGTATTTCTACAGTTCTCCAAGGTTATTCTTATGCTTGGACACTTTCACGTTTACTTACGTGAATTTAGATTTTTCACTGGCTGAAACTTTTGCCCTAAAACTGGATAAAAGCCTTTGCCCTGTGATATAAGCGGTTTGTAATTACTTTCTTTCGGCAATCGCTGCCTGAGCTGCTGCCAGACGAGCTACCGGTACACGGAACGGTGAGCAGGAAACATAATCAAGACCGATCTTGTTGCAGAACTCTACAGAAGACGGATCTCCACCATGCTCGCCACAGATACCTACATGAAGGTTCGGATTAACCGGTTTTCCTAATTTGATAGCTGTCTCCATCAGTTTACCAACGCCAACCTGATCCAGTTTTGCAAATGGATCGTTCTCGAAGATCTTAGCGTCATAGTAAGCATTCAGGAACTTACCAGCATCATCACGGGAGAATCCGTAGGTCATCTGAGTAAGGTCGTTTGTACCGAAGCAGAAGAAGTCTGCCTCTGCTGCAATAGCATCAGCTGTGATAGCTGCACGAGGAATCTCGATCATTGTACCAACTTCATACTTCAGATCAACGCCTGCTGCTGCGATCTCAGCATCTGCTGTCTCAACAACGAATTTCTTAACATATTTAAGCTCTTTTACATCACCTACAAGCGGGATCATGATCTCTGGGCAGATATCCCAATCAGCATGAGCTTTCTTAACTTTGATAGCTGCACGGATGATCGCTGTTGTCTGCATCTTAGCGATCTCAGGATAGGTAACTGCAAGACGGCATCCACGATGACCCATCATCGGGTTGAACTCGTGAAGGGAAGCGATGATTGTCTTGATCTCCTCAACGCTCTTGCCCTGTGCGTCAGCAAGTTTCTTAATATCCTCTTCCTCTGTAGGAACGAACTCATGAAGCGGCGGATCCAGGAAACGGATAGTTACTGGGTTGCCTTCCAGAGCCTCGAACAGTCCTTCAAAGTCATCCTGCTGATATGGCAGAACCTTTGCAAGAGCTTTCTCTCTCTCCTCTGCTGTTGTGGAGCAGATCATCTCACGGAATGCATCGATACGTCCCTCACCGAAGAACATATGCTCTGTACGGCAAAGACCGATACCTTCAGCGCCAAGCTCAACTGCTTTCTTAGCGTCAGCAGGAGTATCAGCGTTTGTACGAACTTTCATAGTTCTGTATTTGTCAGCCCAAGCCATGATACGGCCGAACTCACCAGCGATTGTAGCATCTACAGTCGGGATGATACCATCATAGATGTTACCTGTTGTACCATCGATGGAGATGAAGTCTCCCTCATGGAACTCTTTTCCGCCAAGTGTAAATTTCTTATTAGCTTCGTCCATAGCGATGTCACCGCATCCGGATACACAGCACTCACCCATACCACGGGCAACTACTGCTGCATGAGATGTCATACCACCACGAACTGTCAGGATACCCTGAGCAGATTTCATACCTGTGATATCCTCTGGGGATGTCTCAAGACGAACCAGAACAACCTTCTCGCCTCTCTCAGCCCATTCTACAGCGTCATCAGCTGTGAATACGATCTTACCACAAGCAGCTCCTGGAGAAGCTCCAAGACCTTTGCCCATCGGTGTAGCAGCTTTAAGAGCCTTAGCATCGAACTGAGGATGAAGAAGTGTATCAAGGTTACGAGGATCGATCATTGCAACTGCCTCTTCCTCAGATCTCATTCCCTCGTCAACAAGGTCACAAGCGATCTTCAGAGCAGCCTGAGCGGTTCTCTTACCGTTACGTGTCTGCAGCATGTATAACTGACCATGCTCAACAGTGAACTCCATATCCTGCATATCTCTGTAGTGTGTCTCCAGAGTATGGCAAACTTCTGTAAATTTAGCAAATGCTTCCGGGAACTTCTGCTCCATCTCAGCAATGTGCATAGGTGTACGAACACCAGCAACAACGTCCTCGCCCTGTGCATTGGTAAGGAACTCACCGAACAGACCTTTGTTTCCTGTAGCTGGGTCTCTTGTAAATGCAACACCAGTACCACAGTCATCACCCATGTTACCAAATGCCATCATCTGTACGTTTACAGCTGTACCCCAGGAATATGGGATATCGTTGTCACGACGATATACGTTAGCACGTGGGTTGTCCCAGGAACGGAATACGGCTTTGATTGCACCAACTAACTGCTCCTTCGGATCAGATGGGAAATCAGCACCGATTTTCTCTTTATATTCAGCTTTGAACTGCATAGCAAGCTCTTTAAGGTCGTCAGCTGTCAGCTCAACGTCAAGCTTAACGCCTCTCTCAGCTTTCATCTTGTCGATCAGCTCTTCAAAATATTTCTTACCAACTTCCATAACTACGTCAGAGTACATCTGGATGAATCTTCTGTAGCAGTCCCATGCCCAACGAGGATTGTTGGATTTCTCAGATAATACAGCAACAACATCTTCATTTAAACCAAGGTTCAGGATAGTATCCATCATACCTGGCATAGAAGCTCTTGCGCCAGAACGAACGGAAACAAGCAGAGGATTTTCCTTATCACCAAATTTCTTGCCGGTGATTCCTTCCATTTTGGTGATTGCTTCCATGATCTGGGCCATGATCTCGTCGTTGATCTGTCTGCCATCTTCATAATACTGTGTGCAGGCCTCAGTAGTGATTGTAAAGCCCTGCGGAACAGGAAGACCCAGGTTTGTCATTTCAGCAAGGTTGGCACCTTTACCACCCAGAAGGTTTCTCATATCAGCGTTACCTTCTGTAAACATGTAAACCCATTTTGCCATTTTACATTTTCCTCCTAAATAAATTGTTCTTTCAACATGAAATATGTTTTTTATACGCACATAGTTATTTTATAGAGTTATCCGGCAATAGTCAAGGCTATTTTTCGCTCTGCCTGTAAATTTACAGGGCTTTTTTGTTTATTTTCGTTTTTTTCCTGCATTTTTATTTAATACCAGATGTCTGGGCAGTCCATTTACCATCATCGGAGGATAATCTCCCTGGATCAGAGGCTTAATATAGTCAATAAAATCCTTTGTAACATTGGTAGCATCCTTGTTCATCCAGCTTCTTGGAACCAGCTTCTCTTCATTGGCAATCCTGTGTACATCATAGATCCCGGTAGCTGCCATATAAGGATCGTCTGATACACGGTCGATGACGATCATCTTTCCTGTATCTCCTTCGTCTGCAGCCTTCACAGCAGCTCCGCCTACCATAAATGCCTCGTCAATATCCACTCTGGATGCCATATGGGATGCACTTCTCTGTAAAGTGGAAAGCTCCACTGCACGAGTCTTGCAGCCACACTCTGCTGCCAGGAAGTTAGCCAGGTAAGTAGCTGTACCCTGCAGCTGCTTGTGTCCAAATGCGTCCACATAATCTCCCACATTGCCAAGCTCACACACATAACGTCCGTCAGCCAGCTTAATGCCTTCGGAAACAGCGATCACAATAGAGGATTTCTTTTTCAGCAGATCCTTTACCTTTGCAAGGAAACGGTCAATATCAAAAGCCACCTCAGGCAGGTAGATCAGATCCGGTCCTTCACACTCTTCTGTCTTGGCAAGAGCTGTGGCACCGGTAAGCCATCCTGCATTACGTCCCATGATCTCCATAATGGTGATCATGTTCTTCTTGTAGGTAAGGCCTTCTGCATCCCGGATCACTTCTTTTGTGGATGCACCGATATATTTGGCTGCACTTCCAAAACCAGGAGTATGGTCTGTCAGCGCCAGGTCATTGTCAATGGTCTTGGGCACGCCAAGGAACTTCTGGGTCTGGCCTGTAAGGATGGCATAATCTGATAGCTTCTTAATGGTGTCCATGGAATCATTGCCACCAATGTAGATAAATGCATCAATATCCAGCTTGTTCAAAATGTTGAAGATCTTCTCATAAATGGACCGATCCTCATGGATCTCCGGAAGCTTATATCTGCATGATCCAAGAAAAGCAGATGGCGTTCTCTTCAGCAGTTCAATATCAATCTCGGAATGGATCTGTGTAGACAGGTCGATATACTGCTCATCCAGAAGTCCCTGGATCCCGTGAAGCATACCATAAACCTTGTTAAAGCCTCGTTCAATGGCATTCTTGTATACACCTGCAAGACTGGAGTTGATAACAGAAGTAGGACCTCCTGACTGACCTACGATAATGTTTCTTTTTTTCGCCATAGTGATATTTCCTCCTCTACATTGGTTTATAATAGTAAATTTTAACAACCAAAGTGTAGGAAGTCAATATTTTATTGTTTAATTTTGATTAATATATTTTTTATACCAAATAAAATCATAGAAATAATAGTTGTACATGCAAATATTAACGCAGGTGCATATGTGCGATATACCATACCAAGGGAATCTGTTCTGTTTTTCAGATAAAGATCCATCACTGTGATCACAGCGGGATGAAGGATGTAGATCATAGTTGCACAATTCCTGCCGATCCATGCCAGAAGTCCGGAAAGAATCCTTCTTTTGTAAAACCCAGCCCAGCAAAGAAATACAAGAAACACACAGATTGTGAGAAACGTAGTGCTTAAATAATGCTCTCTTGCTGCATTTGCCTGTACAGACTCCAAGTATCTCCGCTCCCAAAGGCTAGTCCAGGTAAACACTGCCATACCTGCAAGAGGCAGAATCCCTTTCCACCAGCGGCTTTTTCGTAGTTTTCTCTCTTTATGGATCCCAAGCGACCAGCCAATGGCAAAATAGGGAATCCCTACAAACAGATAATTTCTTACGTAAATATAATTGATCTCCTGCTTCCATAAAAGAAGAGAATATTTTCCAAAGATCAGATCTCCTGCAAGAAGAACCGGTGTTAGAAGCAGCATCCAGTACTGTTTTTCTTTTTTCACAAGCCATGCAGCAAGGATCAGCACATACAGGATAGCTCCCAGATACCACAGATGGGAACGGAACGGAGACTCATTAGCAATAAAAAGATCCCGGATCTTCTCAGGGGTCAAAAGCTTCTGGATCTTTCCCGGAATATTCCCTGTGCCACGGTAATACACAAGAAAAAGATCCCACGCAAAATAGAACAGATTCGCCAGGATCCCTATTTTCAGGATCTTAAGGATCTGTTTTTTCTGTTTTCCTTTTCTTATGGTATCACTGTAAAAAAAGCCTGTGATCATAAAGAACACAGGAACCGCAAACCGGAAAAAGATCTTAAGATACATTCCGGTCTCTCCTGGAAATCCCCGGTGTATGCTGATCACGCCAAAAGCGCACAGGCATTTCAGGATATCCAGCGTCTCCCATCTTTTCTCCATAAAATAAACAAAGGTCTGCCCTTTCACAGGCAGACCCTTTTATACCTCCGATTATTTACCTACCTCGAATGTGAACTTATCTGCGAAATACGCATCCAGCTCATCGATCTTAATACGTACCTGCTCCATGGAATCACGCTCACGTACTGTTACGCAGCCGTCTGTTTCAGAATCAAAGTCGTAAGTTACACAGAATGGTGTACCGATCTCATCCTGTCTTCTGTAACGCTTACCAATATTTCCTCTGTCATCATACTCACAGTTGTATTTCTTGGAAAGGCTGTGATAAATAGCCTCAGCGCCTTCATTCAGTTTCTTGGAAAGCGGAAGTACACCGATCTTGACAGGTGCAAGTGCCGGATGGAAATGAAGCACTGTACGTACATCATTCTTCTCAGCATCCAGAACTTCCTCATCATAAGCACTGCACAAAAATGCCAGTACCATACGGTCTGCACCAAGGGATGGCTCGATAACATATGGGATGTATTTCTGCTTCTTCTCATCATCAAAATAGCTCAGATCCTGTCCGGATACATTCTGATGCTGTGTCAGGTCATAATCTGTCCTGTCTGCAATACCCCACAGCTCGCCCCATCCAAATGGGAACAGGAACTCAACATCTGTGGTAGCCTTGCTGTAGAAGCTTAACTCTTCCGGTGAATGGTCACGGTAACGTACCTCATCCTCTTTAAGTCCGAGGGCACTTAACCAGTCAAGGCAGAACTTCTTCCAGTATGCAAACCACTCCAGGTCTGTATCCGGCTCACAGAAGAACTCCAGCTCCATCTGCTCAAACTCACGGGTACGGAATGTAAAGTTACCAGGTGTGATCTCATTACGGAAGGATTTACCGATCTGTCCAATACCAAACGGGATCTTCTTTCTGGAAGTTCTCTGTACATTCTTGAAGTTTACAAAAATACCCTGTGCTGTCTCAGGTCTTAAATATACGGTATTCTTAGCATCCTCTGTAACACCCTGGAATGTTTTGAACATCAGGTTGAACTGGCGGATGTCTGTAAAATTGTGCTTACCGCAGGTAGGGCATGGAACAGAATGCTCTTTGATGAATCCCATCATCTTCTCCTGGGACCATCCGTCAACGGATCCTCCTTCGATCTCAAGACCTTTCTCTTCACAGAAGTCCTCGATCAGCTTGTCTGCACGGAAACGCTCATGGCACTCTTTACAATCCATCAAAGGATCGGAAAATCCGCCCAGATGTCCAGAAGCAACCCATGTCTGCGGATTCATCAGGATGGCACAGTCAACGCCTACATTATAAGGAGACTCCTGAACAAATTTCTGCCACCAGGCACGCTTTACGTTATTTTTCAGTTCTACACCCAGATTGCCGTAGTCCCATGTATTTGCCAGACCACCATAAATCTCTGAACCGGGATATACGAAGCCTCTGGCTTTTGCCAGTGCTACGATCTTGTCCATTGTTTTTTCCATAACAGTTCTCCTCATTTTCTCTTCATGATATTCCGCCTGCAAGCAGCGGTCTTATTAATGCTCTTAATTATACTAGCATCCCCCTGGTTTTTCAACCTTGAAATTTTCTGCTGGAAATTCCCCTCAGGCAGCCGGTATCCAGGACACTATTTCATCACTTCCAGGACCTGAAGACTTTTAAATTTCCTGTCCGTATTTCTTTCCACATATGTATGGATGCAGCGCTCCAGTTCCCCAAGAACCTGTTCATTCACAGTAAAGGTATACAGCTTATTCATAGGCTGGCTTACAATAAATTCCATGGCATACACTGCAGAGCCGGAAATCCGGACTGCATCCGGTGCTGTCCTTTTATCCACACACTCCCTGCATACAATGCCGTGAAGAGTCTGGGAAAAGAAAATCTCTTTCATTTCTCCTGCCTCACGCCCGCAGCTGCTGCAGGAAAAAACATCCGGCATCAGCCCCTGCTCCACCATGGTACGCAGTTCAAATATACATCGCACCAGTCTGTCATCGATCTTGGGATTCAGAAGTGCACGCACAGAAAGATATAAAAGATTCATCATTTTCTTTTCATCTGTGCCTTCCTGCCCAAAGTAATCCGCAAGTTCCAGGAAATAATAGCCATAATATATCCCTGGCTGCTCTCCTGCAAGTTCCACAAAATGATGGGTAACAGATACCTGGTTCAGATTATAGCTGCTGCGTCCTTCATACAGGGTAAAGCTGCCGAAAACAAAAGGATTGGCAGCCGCCATAAATGGACTGTTCTGCCGCCTTGCCCCTTTTGCAAAGGCAGAAATCTTCCCCCTCTCCCTTGTAAGAAGAAGGATCCGTTTGTCATATTCCCCTACAGGCATTGCAGACAGAACTACCCCCTGCACTGTGATCAGATCACTCATTTTCAGATTTCCTTCTTGTCATAACCAAAATTCTTGATCATAAAATCACTGTCTCGCCAATCTTTCTTTACTTTTACCCAAAGCTTCAGATTTACCTTTGCTTCCAGCATCCGCTCCAGCTCATATCTGGCATTGCTGCCGATCTTCTTCAGCATGGCGCCCCCTTTGCCGATAATGATCCCCTTATGGGAATCCCGCTCACAGATAATGGTAGCTTCAATATCGTACATCAGGTTCTTCCCAGGCCGTTCCTTCATCCGGTCAATGGCTACTGCGATCCCATGAGGGATCTCTGCATCCAGGGCATGAAGAGCCTTTTCACGGATGATCTCAGCCACGATCTGCCTTTGCGGCTGGTCTGTAACCGTATCTTCATCATAAAACATAGGGCCATAGGGCAGATATTTAAAAATACTGTCAATAATATCTTCTGTATTCTGTCCACAAAGGGCAGAGCAGGGAATGATCTCTGCAAAATCACAGATCTTACGATAAGTGTCAATAGCCGGAAGGATCTCTTCTTTCTTGACGGTATCGATCTTGTTGATGATCAGGATCACTGGAACTCCTACCTGCTGCAGCTGCTCTGCAATATGTCTTTCACCTGCCCCGATAAAGGTGGTAGGCTCTACCAGCCACATAATGGCATCTACCTCTTTCAGGGTACGCTCTGCAACTGCAACCATATATTCTCCCAGCTTGTTCTTCGCCTTATGGATACCAGGCGTATCCAGAAATACGATCTGCCCCTGATCGCAGGTATACACTGTCTGGATCCTGTTCCTGGTAGTCTGGGGCTTCTTGGAAGTAATGGCGATCTTCTGGCCGATGAGATGGTTCATCAGCGTGGATTTTCCAACATTTGGCCTTCCGATAATCGCTACAAAGCCTGATTTAAAATTCTCATTCATAAAATACGTATTCCTCTCTAACAGGTGATCAGTGACTTTGTTTCCATGAAAAGATCCCTGTTCTTTTCCACTGCGCTTTCGCTTCCTACTACGCAGATCTGTCCGTCAGACAGCACAGCCTCCACGATAGGAGCCAAATTGTGGATGTCTTCTACAGTTGCATCCAGAATCTGGTTACGTTCCCTCTGAAGCATCTCCTCTGTTACATGTGAAAAGTATGCTGCTTTGGAGATCGCTCCCTGGGTCTGGGATGTCCTTGGCACATCCTTGCCGCTGATGGTACCAATGATATATTTGGTCATTTCTCTTTCATCAGAGGTGAAATGACGGATATAATCCGGAACGCCTTTGTATACATCCAGAGTACGTGCCAGATGCGGATCCCTATAGGAAACAAAGAAGCTTTCCCCATTTCTCTTAAATCCGCTCATACATCCATATGCGCCGCCTTTTACACGAAGATTGATCCAGAGATAATCATAGCTTAGTGCAACTTTCAAAATATCCAGTGCTCCTGTGTAGGCGAAGCCTTTTTCTGCAAAGTTACCAGTCTGTGCCACATACTGCACCTGTCCTGCTGTTTTAAAACCTTCGTTTTTCTTTGTACAGGTGATCTGCTGTTTAGGCTGTGTATCAGCCACATGTCCCATAAGCTTTTTCAGGGAAACAAACTGTGCTTTTACCATCTCTACAGATTCTTTTTCACCAATATAACTGATGCTCATATTTTCCTGGCAAAGGATCTCTCCCATCACAACCTGCAGATTCTTCACGATCTCATCTTTTCTGGCTTCAAAATCCTTTTCCAGGCTTTCAATAAAGTGATAATAACCGATCCCTGCCATTTCATCCTGGAACGCAGCCATCCTGGAGCCATAGGAAGATCCCCTAAGGACTGCTGTCTGATGTCCTGCGGATACCAGGCCTGCCTGTGCCCTGGATTTGATCTGGGCAATGATCTCATACAGTCTCTTCGTATCTGTAAGCTTTGAAGTACACAGGATCTCACGAATCATGGAAAACAGGAATTCATACTTAGGATAAAGGGCTTTGCCTCTTACTGAAAACATTGCCGTAAATTTCTGTGGGTCCCCGGCATCATCAAATACTTCCACACCACACATGATCCCGCCTGTGCTTCCATTTATCTCATTAAACAATTCTCCATAGGTGTAATGCTTTGTATCCACAAATCCAAGCACAGATTTTAAAAGTCCAAGGTAATGGACTTTTTCTGTTTCCATATCCTGTACCTGGAACATCAGGTCTGTGTACCCGATACCATTGGTACACACATCATGATAAAGGAACAGGCTCCCGTCTGCCTGCTGGGGATCGTTGGTAAGCTTTGCAGCCTCTCTCTTGATATCTGTACGCTTCAGCATTGGAATGCATTCCAGCGCAGCCGGATCTTCTTCCGCTTCCTGATATGCCTCCAGATCCTGGGTACGTTTTACCAGTTCTTCCAGTTCTTTTTCAGACAGGCTCTTACGGTAGCTTTCCAGCTTATCAGCCAGCGCTTTTTCACGCTTTGCAGCCAGGCCTTTTTCCGGAACCAAGCAAAGTACAGCCCCATGAGGATTCTCAAGCAGGCAGTCACGGATCAGCTTCTCAAAATATCCTTCATCTACTGCCTTTTTCAGCCGTTCAAAAACAGCCAGCTGCTGTACCTGGGCAAATGGCTGTCCATCCCCGTACAGCCAGTCTCCCATAATATCCAGGCCATACATCAGTCCCTTGGGATAAGAACCAAAGTCTGCTTCCCTGTACCTGAATTCCATGTAATTGATCCCTGCCAGGATCGCCTTTTTGTCCACACCCTTTTCTGCGATCTCACCAAGGACCTGACGGATCAGGTTTACAAACTCCTCCTTCTTGTCCAGGTTGGAACCCTTTGCCACAATTGTAAAATAAGGCTGTAAGATCCCATCCTCAAAGGAACCGTAAATATCCTTGCCGATCCCTGCATCCAGAAGGGCTTTCTTCAAAGGAGCCCCCGGAGCGCTTAAAAGGGCATAATCCAACACTTCAAAAGCCAGACATTTTACATTGTCTGTAGTATCCCCAACAACCATATTGTAAGAAAGATAAGTGTTATCCTCTTCTCCCTCATTCTCTGCCACAGGATATACCTTCACAGTATCCCTGCAGGCATCAAATGCAGGCTGAAGATCAATATGGGAATCCACATCCAGTGCATCAAATCTGGACAGATAATGCCTGTCAATAAATTCCAGTTTTTCTGCCATGTCCATATTTCCATACAGATAAATATAGCTGTTGGAAGGATGGTAATAGGTTCTGTGGAACTGAAGGAACTGCTCATAAGTCAGATCCGGGATATGCTCCGGATCGCCGCCGGATTCCACACCATAGGTAGTATCCGGGAAAAGGGTATTCATGATCTCCCTCTCCAGCACATCATCCGGTGAAGAGAAGGCTCCCTTCATCTCATTATAAACAACACCATTATAGGTCAGCGGTCCTTCCGGTTTTTCCAGATGGTAACTCCAGCCTTCCTGGCGGAAAATTTCTTCTTTTTGATATATATTCGGAAAAAATACAGCATCCAGATATACATGCATCAGATTCTGAAAATCCTGATCATTGCAGCTGGCAACCGGATAACAGGTTTTGTCCGGATATGTCATCGCATTTAAAAATGTATTCAGTGAACCTTTTACAAGCTCCACAAAAGGATCCTTTAATGGGAACTCCTTAGATCCGCATAAAACACTGTGCTCCAGAATATGGGGAACACCGGTGCTGTCCTTGGGAGTAGTGCGGAATGCAATGGAGAAAACCTTGTTCTCGTCATCATTTTCAATCAGCATTACCCTTGCCCCTGTTTTCCTGTGGGAAAGAAGATACCCTTTAGAATGGATATCTGTCAGATCCTCTTCCCTGATCAGTTCGTAGGCTGTTAATTTTTCTTTATCCATAAATGCCTCCCGTTATTTTCCATTGATCTTTTTCATGCACTGATTATAAATCCGCTTGTAGGTAGTTGTGTCATAATGAAGCCCATCATCATACCGTACAGACTTTCCCACACCGCCCCAGGTACTGTATCCGGTACGCATCAGATAGCGGTATGTATCAATATAAGTAAAACTGCTTGAAAGCCCTGCTTTTATTTTCTGATTAAATTCCCGGATCTTTGCTTCACTTTTATATTGTGATTCACGCATGGCATTGTTCATAGGATTCACTGACATATAAAAAAGCTTACAGCCTCTTGCCTTCAGCTTTTCTGCCAGCTGATTCATATATATGATGTATGCGTTGCAGTAAGCCAGGTCATTCACACCCAGATTGAATACCACGGCAGCCGGACGCTTCTCTGATGAAGAGCAGCGCACTTCCTCAAACAGCTTCTGTACCCCTGACCGCTGCAGCCAGTACAGCCCCTGTCCTCCTCTTGCTACCATAGATACTCCCTTGGGAACCTTTCCAAAATCCACCTCAAAGGTTTTCTCCATGCCACAGGTTCGGGAATCTCCCACAAAAATCACCTTACGGTATTTGGAAAAATCCACCTTTTCCAGCTGACTCTCCTTAAGATCCGGTTCCTTGCTTCTTTTAAACATCACTGCATAAAGCTTCTTATTGCCATTGATCCGTATCCTCTGACCAGCCTCATATTGGGGTGCTTTTGTCTGGCCTGGCTTGTCTGACCAGCCCATAAATGTATAGGCAGATGAATTTTTCATCCCAGGCAGGGTGATATAACCACCCTTTTCTACGGATACTGTTTTATATAGTGTGCCGTTTTTCCTGTAAAAAGATACTTTTTTTGTATTTTTACTTTCTGAAGCAGCAGGCGGTATATCCTTGATCTGTATGCTCTTTCCAGATGAAACCGTATTCCCCCCGTATACGGTCTGAGGCACACAAAGCCAAAGGACAAGAAAGGCTGCTGCTGCCTTTCTCACTGTCCTGCCACATCTCCCCTTTATCAAATCTGCGATCTCCCTCATTTTAAAAATCAGATGCCTCCCTCTCCCGGAAAATGAAGTTCAAACACTTCACGGGCGGCTCTGGTGATGATTCCCAGTTCTTCTTCCATCTTAATGGATGGTGGAAGATTGATGGCTGTCTCATAAATATCCTTCTGGATCTTCTGCTTTGCCTTGTCCTTGCCAATGCTTACAATGCCACAAAGAGTGGTATTGTAGGATTTGTCTGTCTCGCAAAGCTCCACATACATCTGTACCAGATGGCAGCACTCCCTGTAAAGAATCTCCTCATACAGTCCGCCCTTTTTCTGATACTCATTAAACTGAAGACGGCTTAAATGCTTGCTGATCTCCTTCTGCGCTCCTTTAAAGCCAAACAGCTTCTTTCCTGCATCTTTATTGAATTCAAGGGTCATCCACAGCGCAAGGAAGCCGTCTGCACGGTTCTCCTTCTCTACCTTGGATGCCTCTGCGTAACGGATCTCCCACAGTTCCTTGCGGATCTGGTTCTCCTCCGGGCATTCTCCTGCTGCAATAGACTGCTCCAGAAGTTCTTTTCTTTTCATAGGGTCATGTTCCCTGTAATACTGTGCAATGATAGGTGTATCCATATATTCTGTATCCTCCTGCTCTCTTTTCTTTTGTTATGCTGACTGCAGATCACTGCTCCTCGTAAGTCAGCTCTGTCTCTGCCATATTCAGGGCTTCCTCGATCACCTTATCCATATCCATATAACGGTACATGCCCAGACGGCCGCCGAACAGTACATTCTTCTCTTCTAATGCCTTGCGCTCATATTTGTCAAACAACTCATTATTCTTCGGGTCATTGATCGGATAATATGGCTCTTTTCCCTTTTCCCAGGCTGCCGGGTATTCTCTGGTGATCACAGTCTTTGGCTGTGTGCCAAACTCAAAATGCTTATGCTCAATGATTCTTGTATAAGGGACCTGATAATCTGTGTAATTTACAACTGCATCGCCCTGGTAATTGCCCATATCCAGCACTTCTGTTTCAAAGCGCAGGGAACGGTACTCCAGTTCTCCGTAGCAGTAATCATAAAATTCATCGATCATTCCTGTGAACAGGATCTTGTCAGCCTGTGCGGACAGCTCCTCACGATTGGCAAAAAAGTCTGTCTTCAGGCACACCTGAACCCCTTCCAGAAGCTTTTTGATGATCTTTGTATAACCACCAACAGGAATCCCCTGGTATGGATCCTTAAAGTAGTTATTATCATAAATATAACGAAGAGGCAGACGCTTGATAATGAATGCAGGAAGATCCTTGCACTCCCTTCCCCACTGCTTCCTGGTATAGCCTTCTACCAGCTTCTCATATACATCCTGTCCAACCAGGGCAAGTGCCTGCTCTTCCAGATTCTTCGGATGGGTAATATGCATCCTGCTGATCTGCTCCTGGATCTTTGCCTTTGCCTCTGCAGGTGTCTTTACACCCCACAGCTGATGGAAGGTATTCATATTAAAGGGCAGGTTGTAAAGCTCATCCTTGTAGATAGCTACCGGAGAATTCACAAAATGATTAAATTCTGCAAACTGGTTCACATATTCCCAGATATTCTTCTTGGATGTATGGAAAATATGGGCACCATATCTGTGTACCTGGATCCCTTCTACCTCTTCTGTGTAAATATTACCGCCAATATGATCCCTTTTATCGATCACAAGGCAGGTCTTGCCCTTTTTGGTAGCTTCATGTGCAAATACAGCACCAAACAAACCTGCTCCAACAATCAGATAATCATATTTCTTCATTATAAAAGCCCCCTTTTGTAAGTTTGTCATTTACGAAGATATACATTTTTTATATAGCGAAGCGTCTTTTCTTCCCCATGGTCACTGAGGATCCGAAGAAGTGCTTCCAGATCTCTTTTTGTGTTTGGATGTACAAACCATAATTTTTCTTTGCTTTTCAGGTAATACTGCAGCGGAGCCTGACAGGTATATGCATCTCCCATATAAGTCCTGGATGCGCTGATCCTGTCCATTACCATCTCAGCAATATATTTCCTGGGCATAGGTGCGCCCATGATCACATGAGGGCTGTCCAGGGAATAATCCACCCAATGCTCATAATGGTGTTTATTCCTGCCCTTATGATGAAGCCAGGCTGTGGAAACTCCTGTAGCTTCCCTTTCTGCATTGTTAGGGCTCCGGTCCCCCTGATAATACCTGCACCCTACAAGAAATTCCGCAGGTGAATATTTGGAAAGATCATGAAGCAGTCCCTGCTTATATAATCCTATGCAAAAGCAATAGCCCATTACCATCAGCTTATGCTTTGTGATTGTTTTGAAGTGAAGCCACGGATGCATGTTTTACCTCCTGCCCTGCATGTTTTGTATCATGTGTTTTCTTTTTTCCTTTGACTGGAGCCGGGATTCTTTTCCCAAGCAGCACTACAATGCTTCTTGGCTGGATCTCTACAGACTTAGTATACTCCCTGGCTTCCTCTTTCCCGTAAAAACCATCTCCTGTCAGATCCCAGGTATCCATTACCTTTTTCCACTGCATGGTATCCGGCAGATCCGGCAGTGCCAGGGAACGCTTCTCCCAGTAAAAATTATATCCAATGTAAATATTCTCATCAGCCGTCTCGTCCCCTGCATATGCTCCACAGTACAGGATCCCCAGCATACGGCTGGTATTCTCCGAGCTGCAGAACCAGGCACGCTCGCCATGGAAGGACATATCTGGAAGCCCCATTGCCAGATAATCTGACTCTCTAAGCTGGGTTGCCCCGTGAAGGATAGGATGCTCCATCCGAAAACGGATCAGATGCTTTACAAAATCCAGAGTCCCCTTGCTCCTCTTCAGGCCTTTCCAGTCTACCCAGCCAATGCTGTTGTCCTGACAATAGGCATTATTATTCCCACCCTGGGAATTGCAGATCTCGTCTCCGCCATAGATCATAGGCGTGCCCTGTGCAAGAAGCACCATGGCAAATGCATTCCTGATCTGCCTCTCACGAAGCTGCCGGATAACCGCCTTTCTGCTTGGTCCCTCTATCCCACAGTTCCATGAATAATTATAAGCACAGCCATCAGAATTATCCTCTTCATTGGCTTCATTATGTCTGTAATTATAAGATACCATATCATTCATGGTAAATCCATCCTGACTGGCCATATAATTAATTACACCGTAAGTATCTGGATTTCTGGAAAGACGGTATCTGGCTGCTGACACCATATCCTCGTCACTTTTCAGGAACCGGCGCATATCCTGCAGGAAACCAGGATTGTACTCTGCGTAGCTTCTGTGCACAAACTTCCGGCCCCGGTAAAACGCATTCATATCATAGCCCTGTGTCATGATCTTTGTATCTGTGAGAAGTCCATCCCGAAGCAGCAGTTCAAGCGGCACTCCGTCGCCAAGAAGATGAAAGCCATCCACATGATAATATTCTTTCCAGAACTGAAGAGCACGTAAAGGGATCAGCGGACTGATGTCCCTGTGGAAATACATTTCCATAAAGCAGGCGATCCCTGCCTTGTGAAAGGCTTTTATCATATCCTTAAACTCCTGTACCGGGTCTTTGGTAGCACAGTAGGCTTCCTTGGGAGCAAAATAGCTTCCTGGGATATAACCCCAGAAATTCACCTCATCCTTTTTCCTGCGGCTGGTGATCATCCCTTCCTGTTCTTTCTTGTCATCTACTTCCTGAAATTCATAGGCAGGCATCAGTTCAATGGTATTGATCCCCAGTTTCTTCCAGTAAGGGATCATCTCCGTCAAACCCTGGAATGTTCCCTTTTTCTTTACTGTACTTCCTGCTGCCTTTGTATAGCCTCTTACATGAAGCTTATAAAGGATCATGTCTTTATATTCTCTTTGGATGACCTGATCCCCTTCCCAGTCATAGGGTGTATCCTTAAGCAGTTCACAACGCACTGCATGGGGATCTTCAGGATAAGGGCTTCCAAAGCTTCTCCTGCCAGTAAGACGGTATGCACAGGGATCCTGTACAACCTTTCCGTTGATCTGGAAATTATACTGACAGCTGGTAATATTCTTATCTGCAAGCCGGATAGCAAAAATCCTGCCGGTTCTGTGTTCTTCTCCCAGAGGGATCTCCTCAATGGGCACAGGCTGGTTCTTTTTATATAAGAGCAGGGAAACCCGGGCATCCTCCGGAGCTTCTACTGCGAAATTATATCCGCCCTCCAGCCTGTTTACTCCAAGAATCTGTGGATATCCCGGTTTGATTCTAATGTTCTTCATAGACTGCATATACCGCCCTCCTACTGTTTTTAATATCAGAGATCCACCTCCAGCTCAACCGGACAATGATCGGATCCCATGATCTCTGTGTGGATCTTTGCATCCTTTAGTTTCTCTTGTAATGAGGAAGATGTAAGGAAATAGTCAATCCTCCATCCTGCATTCTTCTCCCTGGCCTTAAATCTGTAAGACCACCAGGAATAAATACCTTCCTGATCCGGATAAAAATAGCGGAAAGTATCTGTAAAACCATGCTCCAGCAATTTTGAAAAGCAGGCACGCTCTTCATCTGTAAATCCCGGATTCATACGATTGTTCTTAGGATTCTTAAGGTCGATCTCTTTGTGGGCCACATTCATGTCGCCACAGCAGATCACCGGCTTTTTCTCCTGAAGCTTCAGAAGATAGGCAAGAAAATCTGCTTCCCATTGCTGCCGGTATTCCAATCTGCGAAGCTCACTCTGGGAATTAGGTGTATATACTGTCACCACATACGCTTCCGGAAATTCAAGGGTGATCATCCTTCCCTCTTTATCATGTTCTTCTATGCCCATTCCATAAAAAACAGAAAGCGGCTCTCTTTTTGTAAAAATCGCTGTGCCCGAATAGCCTTTGCGATTGGCATAATTCCAGTACTGGTGATAACCTGGAAGTTCTATTTTCACCTGTCCATCCTGACATTTTGTCTCCTGCAGACAGAAAATATCTCCGTCCAGCTTCTGGAAACTTTCCTCAAATCCTTTGGTCAGGCAGGCTCTGATCCCATTTACATTCCACGAAATAAGTCTCATTCTTTGCTCCTTTACCTGGAGGCAGGCTTCCTGCCCCTTCTGATGCCTGGCGAGCTGCATGACAGCCTCCTCTCCACCTTAGCATACTATTATGAGTATAACACAGTTCGGCAGATAAAAAAATAGGTTTTCTTGCTTGCTTCCCTAAAAAGGGAATGCTATAATTGTTGCGGTACAAATGAACCTAAAAATACCTATTCTATGAGGGGGAATTATCAATGGAAACTTATGAGATTTTCAAAGACCTGGCCATTATCCTGATCTCCGCCAAGCTGTGCGGTCTTCTTGCAGGAAAGCTGAAAGCGCCCCAGGTTGTAGGTGAGATCATTGCGGGACTTCTCATCGGACCTTGCGTGCTTGGTCTTGTACAGCAGACAGAGTTGATCAGCGGACTTGCTGAGATCGGCGTTGTGCTGCTTATGTTTTTTGCAGGTCTTCAGACCAGTCTGAAGGATCTGATGCGTACAGGCTGGAAGGCCTTTCTCATTGCCTGTTCAGGAGTATTCATTCCGCTTCTTGGCGGATATCTTCTTTACAGCTGCTATTATGGCTTTGCACCTGGTGGTTCTTCCGGATTTTACTCCGCCATCTTTACAGGTGTGATCCTTACTGCTACTTCTGTAAGTATTACAGTTGCCACTTTAAAGGAGCTGGGCTATCTTAAAACAGAAACAGGAACTACCATTATGAGTGCTGCCATCATTGATGACGTCATCGGTATCATTGTGCTTACTTTTGTCATCGGTATGAAAGATCCTGATTCCAAGCCATCCAAGGTGATCATTTCCACAGTATTGTTTTTCCTGATCTTCTTTATCCTTGGAGTTCTGATCTGCAAGTTCTTCCAGTGGCTTGACAAGCGTTATCCCCATACCCGGAGGCTTCCGATCTTCGGTTTTGTGCTTGCCTTTGCAATGGCTTACATAGCAGAAAAGTATTTCGGAATTGCAGATATCACAGGAGCTTATGTGGCAGGTATCATCCTGTGCAGCATTGATGATGCAGAATACATTGCCCGCAAAGCAGATGTAAGCTCTTACATGGTATTTGCCCCTGTTTTCTTTGCCAGCATCGGACTGAAAACAAATATTGACCAGCTTACCCCTGCACTTCTTCTTTTCTGCATACTGTTTGTAGTGGTAGGGCTTGTTACAAAGATCATTGGCTGCGGACTGATGTCCAAGCTGGTTGGTTTTTCCGGTGGGGATCCTATTAAGATCGGCGTTGGTATGATGACCCGTGGAGAGGTTGCACTGATCGTTGCCCAGAAGGGACTTCAGGTTGGTATGATCGAATCCAAGTATTTTACAGCCGTGATCCTGCTGATCCTGGTATCCTCCGTGATCACACCCATTATGCTGAAAATGCTTTACTCCCGTTCTTCCACAAGAGCAGTAAGCAAATAAATGATGCCAGTCATTGCAATCTGGCTGTGTATCTGTTAGTATAATGATACCAGGATTGCAAATGTGCCAGACACAATGCGGTCCGCTGGTATCATATTAAAGAAAAGCGAGGATCATTTTATGAGCGATACAGAATTCGGATGCGGCGGCAACGCTTCCTGCAGTCCAAGCGACTGTGCTTCCTGCAAGGGCGGATGCGGCGGCAACGACATCTCTTCCCACCGTACCATCACTCTTACCATGGAGGATGATACAGAAGTAGAATGCGCCATCCTGACCATTTTCCCGGTAGATGCAAAAGAATATATTGCACTTCTTCCACTGGATGAGAATGGCCAGAATACAGACGGTGAGGTATATCTTTACTCCTTCACCCGTACAGAGTCCGGCGATCCAATGCTGGCAAATATTGAAGATGATGAAGAATACAACAAAGCAGCTGTTGCTTTTGACGTTGTTCTTCAGAATGCACGGGACGCAGAAGAAGCCGGAGCACCCCTGGAATAATCCTTCCAGGGGCTCCGGCCTCTTTTTTATTTTCCGGTGGTACTTCCAAATCCACCGTTTCGCACATCTGTTACATCATCATCTACTGTGATGCCATATTCCACAAAGATTCCCTGCATAAAGCCTGTGCCTGCCGGGATCTCCACTGTTTTCCCTTCTTTTGAATCATTGGTAAGCTTTGCAAAAATATGTCCTTCATTATCGGAATAAAAGTAATCGCTGTCAATGATCCCTACTGTATTATTCAGCTGCAGCCTGTATTTAAATCCAAGGCCGCTTCTTGGATAGCATTTCAATACCCAGTCCTGCTCCATTTCCACACGGATCCCTGTAGGGATCTTCACAGTCTCACCAGGCTTTATGGTATAGCTTACCGGTGCAAAGAAATCGTATCCAGCACTGCCAGCAGTAGCTCTTCTGGGAAGAGAAAGACTCTCATATACAGCCTTTACTTCCTCTTCTTTCATTTCCGGAAAGGAATCCTTCCAGTCACCGGCAAATCTTTCAAAACTTACTTTATGGAATTTTCCGATTCTTCTCATAATTTCTTTCTCCTGTAAAAAGAGCCGCCGCATAAATCCTGCAGCAGCCCTTTTCTCTTACTTTAATAACAAAACCCTGTTTATTTTCTTGCTTCTGCCGGAACATCCTTGATGCTGAAGCTCATTCTTCCCATCTTGTCTTTTCCAAGGCAGATCACTGTTACCTTATCTCCAAGTGTAAGTACATCCTCTACACGGTTGATACGCTCTTTGCAGATCTTGGAAATATGGACCATACCCTCTTTGCCTGGTGCAAACTCAACAAATGCGCCAAATTCTTTGATGCTTACTACACGGCCGGTAAAGATCTGACCCTGCTCAAAATCTGTAGCAATGATCTCAACCATTTTCTTTGCTTCTTCCATGCTCTTTGCATCTACACCGCAAATGGAAACTGCACCTTCGTCTGTGATATCGATCTTAACGCCTGTACGCTCAATAATGGTATTGATAGTCTTTCCACGCTGACCAACCACATCACCGATCTTCTGAGGATCGATCTGGATCTGGATGATCTTCGGTGCATAAGTACCAACTGTTGGATGCGGTCCTGGAATACATTTCTCGATGACTTCTGTAAGGATGTACTCTCTTGCCTCTTTAGTACGTGCAATTGCCTCTTCTACGATCTGTCTTGTAAGACCATGGATCTTAATATCCATCTGGATTGCTGTGATACCGTCATGAGTACCTGCTACCTTAAAGTCCATATCGCCAAAGAAGTCCTCAAGACCCTGGATATCTGTAAGTACGATATAATCATCATCTGTATCTCCGGTAACAAGACCACAGGAAATACCTGCAACCGGTTTCTTGATCGGTACTCCGGCTGCTTCCAGAGACATGGTAGATGCACAGATACTTGCCTGAGAAGTAGAACCATTGGATTCAAATGTCTCAGATACTGTACGGATCGCATATGGGAACTCTTCCTCACTTGGAAGTACAGGTACAAGTGCTCTCTCTGCCAGTGCTCCATGACCGATCTCACGACGTCCCGGTCCTCTGGATGGCTTTGTCTCTCCTACAGAGTAGGATGGGAAATTATAGTGATGCATATATCTCTTGGATGTTTCAAATTCATCCAGTCCGTCCAGTCTCTGTGCCTCTGCAAGCGGTGCAAGGGTAGTAACTGTACAGATCTGTGTCTGTCCTCTTGTGAACATGGCAGAACCATGAACTCTTGGGATAATATCTACTTCTGCTGCCAGCGGACGGATCTGCTTGATGGCACGGCCATCCGGACGTTTGTGATCTTTCAGGATCATCTTACGTACTGTCTTCTTCTGATACTGATATACAGCCTCACCAAGTACAGCCAGCCATTCTTCTTTATCTGCAAAAGCCTCTTTCAGCTTCTCAGTGATCTGTGCCACATTGTTCTCTCTTGTCTGCTTGTCATCAGAAAATACTGCTACTTCCATTTCTTCTGGAGGAACGATCTCCTTGATGGCTGCGAAAAGCTCTTCCGGAACAGCACAGGACTGATAAGTATGTTTTTCTTTACCGCACTCAGCTACGATCTTGTCGATAAATTTGATGATCTCCTGGTTTACTTCGTGAGCCTTGTAAATAGCCTCGATCATCTGTGCTTCAGGAACCTCATTTGCTCCTGCCTCGATCATGATCACCTTGTCTCTTGTGGAAGCAACTGTCAGCTGAAGATCAGATACATCCTTCTGAGCAAGAGTGGGGTTGATAATAAACTCTCCATCGTTCAGACCAACCTGTGTGGTTGCACATGGGCCGTCAAACGGAATATCGGAAATACAGGTAGCAATGGAGGAACCCAGCATTGCAGGGATCTCAGGATTGCACTGTGGATCTACAGACATAACCATGTCTACCAGTGTAACATCATTTCTGTAGTCCTTTGGGAACAGAGGACGCATAGGACGGTCGATTACACGGGAAGTAAGGATAGCATGCTCGCTGGCCTTTCCCTCTCTCTTGTTGAAGCCGCCTGGGATCTTTCCTACAGCGTACATCTTCTCCTCATATTCTACACTTAAAGGGAAAAAATCAATCCCCTCTCTTGGCTCTTTTGATGCTGTAGCTGTTGCCAGTACAGTCGTATCACCATAATGCATCAGAGCTGCACCATTTGCCTGCTTTGCAACACGCCCGATGTCTACGGTAAGCGTTCTTCCAGCTAATTCCATGGAATAACTTTTGTACATCTTTCTTCTCCTTTTCAATTTTCTTATTTTCTTTTCTTTGATCTGACACAGAAGCCCGAAACAACTGAAAAAACCAGTTATTGTAAATATCTAAAGCCCCAGGATACGGCCTTGGTGAACGTCCTGACTTTTACCATAAAATTCTGGAAATAACTGGGCTTTTCAGTAGTCTCGGAATAACTTCTGCTGCCGTAACATAAAACAGGGACGGATGGAAATCCGTCCCTTCCGCATACTAATTACTTTCTTAAACCTAATTTTTCAATCAGTGCACGGTATCTTTCGATATCTGTTTTCTTTAAGTAAGCTAACAGACCACGTCTCTGTCCAACCATTTTCAGAAGACCTCTTCTTGAATGATGGTCTTTGTGGTTGCTCTGAAGATGCTCGGTAAGCTCCTGGATCCTTGCTGTAAGGATAGCTACCTGAACCTCCGGTGAACCTGTATCACCTTCGCTTCTTGCATACTCTTTCATGATCGCTGCTTTCTTTTCTTTTGAAATCATCTTTGATTTCCTCCTTAAAATATTATTATAGGTGCTCCGGCAAATCCTTACCGTAAGCCTGCAGGTAAACGCCGCATATTAAGAGACGGTCGGAGTTTCCAACCTCTGAACATGGGCTGTACCCACACAAAAGACAGTATATCATATCCGTCTTTTCCTGTAAACCTTTTTCCATACAACTTTTCAGATGTTTTCCGGTTTTATTGCTGCCGGTCACATATCATATTTCATTTTATGCTTTATCTTCCAACTGCCTTTGCACGTTCCTCTTTCTGATGCTCAATAGGATCATCATCCAGAAGGGAAAATGCAATGTTTGTGGCATGGTCTGAAACTCTCTCCAAACCTGAAATGATATCAGAGAACATCATACCTGCACTTGCTGTACACTCACCTCTTGTAAGACGCTGGATGTGTGACTCCTGCAGTTCCCTCTCTGTCTCATCCACATGATCCTCCAGATCCAGGATCTCCTGCATATGCTCCTGATTATTGCTTGAGAACATATCCAGTGCATATGTGGTGATCTTGATCACCATGTCCAGCATACTGGACAGCTCACGCTTTGCGGAATCACTGAAACTGATATTCTGTTTCAGCCTGGACTCTGCTGCATCTGCGATATTCTCCGCATGATCTCCGATACGTTCAATATCATTCACCACATGGAACAGACCGCCGATGCTCTTTGCATCGTCTGCAGGAAGAGTGGTGCCATTTACCTTAACAAGATAACTGGTGATCTCATGGTTCAGGTAATCGATCTGCTTCTCTACCTGATATACCTGTGCGATCTCCTGCTCATCCAAAGTAACAAGCGCATTCATGGCACGCTCCAGATTGGAAATCGCCATATGCCCCATTCTCTCCATCTCACGGATGGCATCAAACACAGCAGTTGTAGGAGAATATACTGACTTCTCCCCAATATACTGAAGATGGAAGCCTTCTTCTTCCTTCTCCTCTTTGCCTCTCACGATCCAGCCTGTCATCTTTACGATCTGCTTGATGAACGGTGCAAGGATCAATACCTCTACAATCTTGATCAATGTATGGGCATTTGCCACCTCACGGCCTGGATTGCCTCCGGAAATAAACTCAATAAAGTGTGTGATAGGCTCAAGTGCTACAGTCAGGGCGATATACATGATGATCGTACCCAGGATATTGAACAGCAGATGGATCATTGCTGCCCTCTTTGCATCCCGCTTACCGTTCAGGCCTGCCAGAAGCGCAGATACACAGGCTCCGATATTACATCCAAGGATAATGAAGAAACAGATCCTCATATCCAGAAGTCCCTGATTAGCCAGAAGAAGTACAATACCAACAGTAGCAGAGGAACTCTGAAGGACTGCTGTAACCACAAGACCTACGATCAGTGCAGCAAAATGACTGCTAAGAGATCCCATGATCTCAACTACCTGGGGTGATTCCCTCAGAACTGCCATGGAACTGGACATTGTATTCAGTCCCATAAACAGGATACCAAATCCAAGAAGTACTTCGCCCACTCTCTGGACCTTTACTTTCTTGGAAACCATAACCAGTATGATACCAGCCATAACGATGGCAGGTGCCAGTGCGGAAAGGTTAAAGGAGATCAGCTGTGATGTAACCGTAGTACCGATATTGGCACCCATGATCACGCCTGCAGCCTGATATAGATCCATCAGCCCTGAATTTACAAAGCTGACCACCATAACTGTACAGGCACTGGATGACTGGATGACAGCTGTAAACAGAGTACCTACAAGAATCCCACGTACCGGGGTCTTAGTAAAGAACTCAAGAATCGCCCTCATCCTGGCTCCGGCCGCCTGCTCAAGGCTGTCGCTCATCAACCTCATACCATATAAGAAGAGACCAAGCCCTCCCATAAGTCCAAGAATAATCTCTGCCATTGCTCAATTATCTCCCTTGTATTTTACACATTTTTTACTTTTTCTTTACAGTAGCTACATTATTAACTATATATGATATTTCGGTTTTTGTCCATGAAATCTTTTCCCGACTGTGCATCTTTCAAAAGCTGGGTCTTCAAAGCCTCCAGGGACGGATACTTATGTTCAGGCCTGAGATAGTGTAAAAACTCAACTTTACAGGGCTTTCCATAAAGATCCTGGCTGCAGTCAAACAGATAGGTTTCAGCTCCGATAAAAGCTTCTCCTCCTACTGTAGGCTTGCATCCGATATTTGTAATCCCACCGTATAGCTGATCCCCAAAATGAGAAACTGTTACATATACCCCGTTTGGAGGCATCAGCTTATCCGGATCAGGGATCATGTTTGTTGTAGGCAGAAGCTTTATATGACCAAGGCCTCTCCCATGCAGGATCACACCATCAAGAAAATAGGGTCTGCCAAGCAGATCCTCTACTTTTTCCATTTTTCCTTTTTTCAGTTCTTCACGTATAAATGTGCTGCTTACCTTGCGTCTTCCATCCATCTCTTTTGGGATGATCTCTGCATGAAAGCCATATTTCTCACCAAAGCTTTTTAAAAGCTGGGGATTCCCTTTCCTGCCGTACCCAAACCGGTAATCTTCTCCTACTGCAACAAACCCGGCATGAAGATCACCAAGCAGCACTTCTTTTATAAAATTCTCTGCTTTCTGATGTTTGAAGCTGTCAGTCAGAGGACACTCCACCAGTACATCAATGCCTGCCTTTTCAAGGAAATCTGCCCTTTCCTTACGGGAAAGGATCATCTTTTCGTTTACATCAATGGCAAAAAGCACTGCCTGGGAGCCTGTCATCTTCTTGTATTCCAGTACCTTTTCCACCAGACGCATATGGCCTCTGTGGATCCCGTCGAATTTCCCCAGTGTTACACCACAGGGCGCAAGCCTTGGAAACTCCCCGTTTATCTTCAGATATTCCATAATCTGCTCCTTAATTCAAGTCAAATCAAATGCGCAAAAATCCGGTGTGGGGTCAGATAAACATTTTCACAGGGAAATACCTTTGTTTGCCAGGATTCCACTGATAGATTCCTGCAAAACGCCCTGCGCTGTCACACATACGTACCCAGCCCTCTTTTGCCTCTCCCTTTACCAGTTCCTGGATCAGGGGATTGCCGTTTTGAAGCAGCCTGTCACCTGCCTTTGTGCATATAAGCTGTGGATATTCACCAAGCACCTCTTCTACAGGGAAAATAAGATCAGATAGTGTCCCCTGATCCCTTGCTTCTTCCACCTGCGCCAGAGTATGGGCTTCTTCCAGTGTGTATCTTCCCACCTTTGTCCTTACAAGGCTTTCCATACAGCCTCCGCAGCCTAAGGCTTCTCCAATATCGTTACACAAGGTACGTATATATGTGCCTTTGCTGCAGGTAACTGTAAGCTTTATAAGCGGCAGGTCAATCTTCTGGATCTGTATCCCATAAAAAAATACAGATCTTGCCTTACGCTCCACCACTTTGCCTTCCCTTGCCAGTTCATACAGCTTTTTGCCGTTTACCTTCAGCGCAGAATACATAGGCGGAACCTGCATCTGTTCTCCAAGAAAGCCTTTTACCGTCTCTCTGATCTGTTCTTCTGCTACATCCACCGGATGTTCTTCCAGTACAGTACCTGTCATATCCTGGGTATCTGTCACCACTCCCAGACGCAGTACTGCTTCATAAGTCTTTTCTTTATCTGTAAGCATGTCCACCAGCCGGGTACCCTTGCCAAGGGCAACCGGAAGCACACCTTCTGCCTCCGGATCCAGAGTACCTGTATGGCCGATCTTTTTCATGGAAAGAATCCCACGAAGCTTTGCTACCACATCATGGGAGGTATAACCCTTTTCTTTTCTGATTACAATGATCCCGTCCATTATTCGTCCTGTCCCAGCAGCTGTTTCTCGATCTGTTCGGATACGTTATTGATCACATCATATACAGAGCCTGCCATATCACAGCCTGCTGCACGCATATGCCCGCCTCCGCCAAAATAAACGGCAATGGCGCTTACATCCACTTTGCCATTGGAACGCAGGGAAACCTTAAATACCTGGCTTTCCACTTCGTACAGGAACATGGCAACTTCCACACCTTGGGTAAGGCGTAGCTGGCTTACAACACCATCCAGGTCCTTGCCTTCCACACCGTAAAAATCCATGTCATGTTTCTTCATGCAGCCTACGATGCATTTCCCGTCCAGCAGCATAATGCTCTCTGCCAGTATACGGCCCATAACCTGGTTCTGCTGATAGGTCTTCTGGTAAAAAGACTCGTCAATGATCTTACTGAAATTAAATCCTGTTTCCATCAGCTTTGCAGCGATCCGCATGGTCTTTGGTGTTGTGGAGGAATACTGGAACACGCCTGTATCATGCACAATACCTGTATAAATAGCTGTAGCAATATCTTTATCCACTTTCTTAGGATCTAAAAGCCCGTAAAGCACTTCACAGGCAGAGCTTACCTCGCCCTCCACATGATTTACGTCTGCAAATCCCGGATTGCTTACATGATGATCAATGCATGCTGTTTTCTTTGCATGCTCAAAATATTCCCCTGCAACTGCAAGCCTGTCCCCTGCGCTTACGTCACAGGTAACAAAAAGGTCGTACTGTCTGTCCCCTTCTGTTTCTGTCTTGATGTCTTCAATATGACTGATATACTGAAAAACCGGCTTTGGACTTTCCAGATAAATGTCCGCTTTGATCTGCGGAAAATACTTTCTGATGTACAGATATAATGCCATACAGGAGCCTACACAGTCTCCATCCGGCCGGACATGACCTCCGATCCCCAATGTCTTAACGCCATTCAGTATCTCTTCAATCCTTTCCATATCTTTACCTCGTCACTCTTCCCTTCCGTCTCCTGGTTCCTCTTCCTGGTCAGGCTGTGATGCTTTTGAATCCTTCATCATTACATCATCGATCAGCTTTGACATATTCACACCATATTCAATGGATTCGTCCAGAATAAAACGAATCTCAGGAGTATTCCTCAGGTTCAATGTTCTGGCAAGTTCCCGGCGGATATATCCTTCTGCATTTTTCAGTCCCTTTATTGTGGACTGCTTTGCTTCGTCATTGCCCAGGACACTGATAAATGCCTTACATGTTTTCAGATCAGGAGCCACTTCCACCGCCATGACAGATGTCATTGGATGAATACGTGGATCCTTGATCTCCTCACAGATGATCTTGCTTAATTCCTTCTGCACTTCTCCGTTGATCCTGGTATTCTTAATGCTGTTTTTTCTCATAATTGTCTCCTATCCTGACGCCTGCCCGGATACGGCACAGCCCTTGCAGATCCCCTGCGGTAAAGCTGTGCCGTTATCCTAGACGTCTTTTATGAGATGTTCTATCTTGGTACTTCTACCATGATATACGCTTCAATCTTATCTTCTTCTTTTACATCATTGAAATCGTTAAATACAAGACCACATTCATAGCCTGCTTTAACTTCTTTTACATCATCTTTAAATCTCTTCAGGGATGCAAGCTCACCTTCATAGATCTGCTCCTCACCTCTGGAAATACGCACCTTGCAGTTCCTCTGGAAAATACCATCCAGAACATAGCTTCCAGCGATTGTACCGATACCGGATGCCTTGAACAGCTGACGAACCTCTGCATGACCGATCACTTTCTCTTCAAAGATCGGATCAAGCATACCCTTCATGGCTGCTTCCACATCTTCGATTGCCTGATAGATAACCTTGTACAGACGAAGATCTACACCCTCCTGCTCTGCCAGCTGCTTTGCAGAGGTATCAGGACGCACGTTAAATCCGATGATAATAGCGTTGGAGGTAGCAGCCAGGCTTACATCAGACTCATTGATGGCACCAACGCCACCATGGATCACTCTTACTACAACTTCCTCGTTGGAAAGCTTTACAAGACTCTGTTTTACTGCTTCCACAGATCCCTGTACGTCTGCCTTTACAATGATCGGCAGCTCTTTCAGGTCACTTGCCTGGATCTGGTCAAACAGATTGTCAAGAGAAAGCTTGCCCTTAGTCTCTTCCAACAGACGGTTTTTATTCTCAGATACAAAGGCTGCTGCAAAGTTCTTGGCTTCTTTATCATTCTCAAAGGACATCAGTACCTCTCCTGCGTTTGGCACATCGCCAAGTCCCAGGATCTCCACAGGTGTGGATGGGCCGGCTTCTTTTACCCTGCGTCCCTTGTCATCCATCATTGCACGTACCTTACCGCTGCATGCGCCTGCTGCAATAAAGTCACCAACATGAAGAGTACCCTTCTGTACAAGAATGGTGGCAACAGGGCCTTTACCTTTATCCAGCTGTGCCTCGATCACAAGACCTCTTGCTGCACGGTTAGGATTAGCCTTCAGCTCGGAAACCTCTGCTGTAAGAAGGATCATCTCAAGGAGATCCTCAATGCCTTCTCCTGTCTTCGCAGAAACAGGTACAAAGGCTGTGCTTCCACCCCAGTCCTCAGGAATCAGTTCATACTCGGAAAGTTCCTGTTTTACACGCTCAATATTTGCACTTGGTTTATCGATCTTGTTAATGGCAACAATGATCTCTACCCCTGCTGCCTTTGCATGGCTGATAGCCTCTACAGTCTGTGGCATAACACCATCATCTGCTGCAACTACAAGCACTGCAATATCTGTGGCATTGGCACCACGCATACGCATAGCTGTAAATGCCTCATGTCCAGGTGTGTCAAGGAATGTGATCTTCTGACCATTGATATCTACCACATAAGCACCAATGTGCTGGGTGATACCGCCAGCCTCGCCTCGTGTAACATTTGTCTTACGGATCGCATCCAGAAGGGATGTTTTACCATGGTCAACGTGACCCATTACACATACAACAGGCGGTCTGGATACCATAGTGGACTCGTCTTCTTCCTCTTCTTTCAGAAGCTCTCCGATCACATCCACCTTCTCTTCCTGCTCTGCAATGATGTCAAAGTCCATGGCGATTTCCTGTGCTTTTTCAAAATCGATCTCATGGTTTACTGTTACCATCTGACCCTGCATGAAAAGCTTTTTCACGATTACAGATGGCTGCATTTTCATTGCTTCTGCCAGTTCACGGATGGTCATCTTCTCCGGCAGGGTGATCTCTTTTACTTCAGGCTGCTTTTTCTCTTCCGGCTGTTTCTGCTGAGGAGCCAGCTTCTGAAGTGCCTTTGGCAGTCTGGATACCATGCCGCGGCCACCCTGATTTGGTCTGTGTCCGCCACCGGTCTTCTCGAAATCTTTCTTTTTGTTTTTATTTTCTCTGTCACGCTCACGCTTGCTGTCCTTGGTGCCTTTTGTAAGCTCAGGAGTAAACACTGCATCGGAAGCGCCTCCGCTTCTTCTTGCACCCTGACGCTGGCCGCCTCTTCCCTGGCCGAAACGTCCGTCTCCTCTGCCTTCTCCTCTGTTGTCACGGTTATCCGGACGGCCTTCGCCTCTGCCTGCGCCCTGTGGTCTGCCCTGGCCAAAGCGTCCGCCCTGACCTGCGCCCTGGCGCTGTCCTGGCCTGGAATCTCCTGGTCTTGAAGGTCTTCCGTCGTTGGAACGTGCCGGACGTCCGTTACTTTCTCCAAATCTTGGATTTCTCTGTGTGCCATCACTGTTTCTCTGAGGACGGCCGCCACCCTGGCGGTCAAAGCTTCTTCTCTCCCCATTACGGTTATCATTGCCACGGAATCCACGGCCTGACTGTCCATTTCCGTTTCCTGCAGGACGGTTCTCTCCTCTGCCTGTGCCCTGTGGTCTGCCGCCTTCGTTTCTCGGTCTGTCAGAATTCTGTCTTGTCTCTGCCGGCTTTGCTGCCTGCACTGGAGCTGCAGATGCAGATGGTTTCACAGTCTCTGCTGGTTTTACATTTTCAACCGGTTTTGTCTCTGCTGGTTTTGCTGCCTGTACCGGAGCTGCAGATGGCTTTACAGCTTCTGTTGGTTTTGCAGTCTCTGCTGGTTTTGCAGTCTCTGCTGGTTTTGCACTTTCAGCTGGCTTTACGCTCTCTGCCGGTTTTGCTGCAGGTTTTGCCGGTGCTGCCTGGCTTCTTGCCTGAGCAGGGCGTGTGCCCTGTGGTCTCTGACGTTTCTCACCTGCTGGTTTCTTTCTGCCTTTTCCGCCATCACTGGCATTCTGTGCATGATATACACGGATAATATTCTTTTTCTTTTTCGGCGCTTCAGCCTTTTCAGCATCCGTCTTCGCCGTAACTACCTTTTCTTCTGTCTTAGGAGTCTCCAATTTCGTATCTTTCTCCTTTCCTAGATCCTTTATTTTTTGTCTGATAACAGCTGCCCGGGATTCCTCCACATTACTCATATGGCTTTTTACATCGATCCCTTCAGCTCTTAATAATTCCATAATCTCCCTGTTTTGCCTTCCCAGCTCTTTGGCAAGCTCATGTACCCTGATTCTGGCCATTTACATTCCTCCTTCTTACCAAATACCTGTAAAGCAGATAAGCTGCTTTATTTCTCTTTTGCAAAAGGGAATCTATAATATCTGGTGGTTATGCCTCCTCTGGAGAAATACCACTTTCTGCCAGCTTCTTGATCAGTGCATTTGCAAAATTCTCATCCTGCACTGCTGCGCTGGCCCGGAATTCTTTGCCCATGGCTTTTCCCAGCATTTCCTTGTCTTCTTTAAGGATAAACAAAGGCACCTGATAATAAGCACACATATTCCGGAATTTCTTTTTTGTATTATCGGATGAGTCCCCGGCAACAAGAACAAGATAGCCTTTGCCGGACTTTACGGATTTTTCAGTGGAAAACTCGCCGCTTACCGTCTTTCCTGCCTTTGTGGCAAGCCCTAACAGTGATAATGCTTTATTTTGAATCAATTCCGTCAAACTCCTTTTCCAGGCTGTCATAAACCTCATCCGGAATGGATACCTTCAGGGAGCGCTCCAGCCCATGGTTCTTCCTGGCCTTTTCCAGGCATTCCCTGGAAAAGCAGATATAAGCACCACGGCCGTTCTTCTTCCCGGTTGCATCCAGAAGGATCTCTCCTTCACCGGTTCTTAAAACCCGGATCATTTCTTTTTTATTTTTCATTTCCCTGCAGCCTGTACACTGCCGCATAGGGATCTTGCCTTTTGCTTTCATGCTTCCTCTGTTTCTTCTGAAGACAGCTCTGCTTCAGCTTCCGGCTGAGCCTCTTCAGAATCCTGAACCTCTGCTTCTACAGACTCCTCATATTCGTCCTCATCGTAATACTCGTCGTCTTCATCCTCGTCATAGTCATAGAAGTCTCCGGATTCTTTTGCCTGTGTCTCACTCTTGATATCGATCTTGAAGCCTGTAAGACGGGCTGCCAGACGGGCATTCTGTCCTTCTTTACCAATAGCAAGGGAAAGCTGGTAATCCGGTACGACTACAAGTGCAGTCTTCTCATCCGGATCTGCCATAACTGCGATCACCTTTGCAGGGCTTAACGCATTCTCGATCAGGATCGCCGGGTTCTCATCCCAGTTGATGATATCGATCTTCTCACCACGAAGCTCATTTACAATAGCTCCTACACGGGAACCGTTCACACCAACGCAGGCTCCTACAGGATCTACGTCCGGATCATTGCTCCATACAGCGATCTTTGTACGGGAACCAGCCTCTCTGGCAATGCTCTTGATCTCTACAGTACCGTCTTTTACCTCTGCAACCTCAGACTCGAAAAGACGTTTTACAAGACCCGGATGTGTTCTGGATACAAGGATACGAGGTCCTTTCGGTGTATCCTTTACTTCCAGGATATAAACCTTGATATGCTCAGTAGGCTCAAATGTCTCGCCCTTCACCTGCTCATTCTCACTGAGGACTGCATCTGCCTTACCAAGGTTGATGCTTACATTCCTGCCCATAACACGCTGTACAATACCTGTAACAACTTCTTTCTCAATGCCGTAATACTGGTCATACAGAACCTTACGCTCTTCCTCACGGATCTTCTGAAGGATCACGTTCTTGGCATTCTGTGTAGCGATCCTTCCGAATTTGTCAGAATGGATCTGAACCTTTACCACATCACCGATCTCTGCATTTGCATTGATCTTTCTTGCATCTTCCAGGGATACTTCCTCCACCGGATCTTCCACATATTCAACAACGGTCCGGTCTGCATATACACCAAAATCACAGGTCTCCCTGTTAATGCTGACATGCACGTTGTCTGCCTTTCCGAAATGGTTCTTGCAAGCCTGGATCAGGGACTGCTCGATTGCTTCCAGCAGAGTCTCCTTGCTGATATTTTTTTCTTTTTCCAGCGTATCCAGTGCTTCCATTAACTCTCTGTTCATTTTTCTCTTTTCCTCCTAAATAAGTCCTTAAAACTGAATTGCCAGCCGGATCAGTGCGATCTCTTTCCGGTCAAATACCCGGTTCTGCCCATCCTTGTCAATCGTCACACTGTTACCATCATATGCGGTCAGAACACCGCAAAATTCTTTCTGTTTTTCAATAGGCCGGTAGGTCCGGATTTCTACCAGCTTTCCAAGGCTCCTGGCAAAGTCCTTTTCTTTTTTCAGCGGCCGGTCCAGTCCCGGAGAGCTGATCTCCATGATATAACTGTCCTCAATAAAATCCTGTTCGTCCAGCTTGTCACTGAAAATACGGCTTACAGCTTCACAGTCATTCACTGTGATCCCGCCTGGTTTGTCAATGTAGCCTCGCAAATACCAGCATCCTGCTTCTTTTACGTATTCTACATCTACCAGTTCAAAGCCCTGTTCTTCCACAATAGGAGTCAGAAGTGCTTCTGCCCTCTGCTGATATTCTTCTCGTCTGCTCATGCTTCCCACCTGCCTTTCCAACATATCCCTTTATCAGCAAAAAGAGTGGGCGTCTGCCCACTCCTATGCCAACAAGTTCTTAGTATCTTTTGCCATTGTAGCACCAATTTCCGGCAATTGCAAGGACTTTTTCCTTAATATATGCCTTACAGCCTTGGTTTTACCCCTTTTGTATCTCTTTTTGCCAGTTTTACCTTATTCAGGGAATATTCTTTTTCCTTATAGGAGATGGTATATTCCCTGTGGCCTTCCAGCAGATATGCATGCTCCACAGCGTCACCATTTGTCAGCTTCATGCCTCTTACACCTACAGAGGTCTTCTTCATGGAGGAGATCTCCTGCTTCAGGAATCTCAGGAAATAACCATCCTTTGTCTGAAATACCACCTGCTCCATCTCATCTGCAAGGCCTACAAAGATCAGGGAATCCTCTGGATTTAATTTGGTGGATGCAATGGTCCTTTTTGCTACATCAAATTCATCCCCTTTTACCAGCTTACACATGGAAGCTGCTGTCACAAACATCAGGGATCCGTTTTTGATCTGCTCCAAAGGCGCCACATATATGATCTGTTCCTTTGCACTTTCGTAATTACTTAAGTTATCCACAGGCGTACCCTTGTCCCTGAAACGTCCCAGAGGGATATCTGCCACTTTGATGGAATGCATCCGTCCACTGTCGGTAAACAGGCAGATCTTATCTGTATTCATACAGGTAAAGATATATTTGTTCTCGCTATAGGCTGCTTCTTTGTTTCTTTCATAAGCATTCATATCCACCAGCTTCATATAGCCAAAACGATCCATCAGGAAGCAGACCTGCATCTCTTCCATCTTTTTCTCTTCATATACAGCTTCCTGGGCATTCTCAATGGTTGTCCGCCGTTTTACTGTATATTCTTTCTTAATCTGATCCAGGTCATCCATGATCACCTGGGCCATGGAATCATAATTATTCAAAATATCCTCATATCTGGCAATATTGTCCATGGTCTGCTTGTATTCTGCCTCCAAAGCCTCGATCTCAAGACCAATGAGACGGTACAGACGCATTTCCAGAATGGCAGTTGCCTGCTTTTCAGAAAAATGCAGCTTCCCGGCTGCCTGCTGGCTTGCCTTTGACTTAAAGCGGATTCCTTCTGTGATACCTTCTACCAGACATTTTTTCACCTGTTCACGGTTCTTGCTGCCACGGAGGATCTCAATGATCAGGTCGATCACATCACAGGCCTTGATCAGACCTTCCTGGATCTCTTTTTTATCCATTTCTTTTGCAAGAAGGGTGGTGTACTTTCTTGTGGTGATCTCAAACAGGAAATCCACATGGTACTCAATCACCTGTTTCAGGCTTAAAGTCTCAGGTCTTCCATCTGCTACTGCAAGCATATTTACCCCAAAGGTATCTTCCAGACGGGTTTTCTTATACAGCATGTTAGTCAGGTTCTCCACATCTGTATCCTTTTTCAGTTCCAGTACAATACGGATCCCCTCTTTAGAGGACTGGTTGGAAATATCAAGGATATCTGTGGTCTTTTTTGTCTCTACCAGTGCTGCCACATCATTCAGGAATTTGCCGATATTGGCTCCCAGCATGGTATAAGGGATCTCTGTGATCACAAGCAGCTGCCTTCCACCCTTTTGCTTCTCGATCTGTACCCGTCCACGGATACGGATCTTGCCGGTTCCTGTCTCATAAATATTCAAAAGTTCATCTTTATTTACAATGATTCCACCTGTAGGGAAATCAGGTCCTTTCATATAACGCATCAGCCCTTTTACACTGATCTCATTATTTTTCATGTATGCCTTTACAGCATCCACTACTTCCCCAAGATTGTGAGGTGGAATGCTGGTAGCCATACCTACCGCAATACCGTCTGCACCATTTACCAGAAGATTGGGGATACGTACAGGCAGCACCTCCGGCTCTTTCTCTGTCTCATCAAAGTTAGGCAGAAAGTCCACTACATCCTTGTCAAGATCTGCAAGAAATACTTCCTGGGTCAGCTTTTCCAGCCTGGCCTCTGTATACCTCATGGCAGCGGCCCCGTCTCCTTCTATGGATCCGAAGTTTCCATGGCCGTCTACCAGGGTCTTTCCTTTCTTGAAATCCTGGGCCATCACTACCAGTGCCTCATAAATGGAGCTGTCACCATGAGGATGATATTTACCCATGGTATCTCCCACAATACGGGCACATTTCCTGTAAGGCCGGTCATACCGTATCCCCAGTTCATACATATCATAAAGGGTACGTCTTTGTACAGGTTTCAGGCCGTCCCGCACATCCGGCAGCGCCCTGGAAATGATCACGCTCATGGCATAATCAATATATGATTTCTGCATTACCTCCGAATAATCGGCAGCAATAATATTTTCCTGCTTTGTTTCCATCTTTCATATCCTCTCTGCGACTATACGTCAAGCTCTGCATCTGTAGCATGTTCATAGATAAATGCCTTTCTTGGAGGCACATCACTGCCCATCAGGATCTCAGTCACGCTGGATGCAAGCCTTGCATCCTCGATCTCCACCCGTTTCATCCGTCTTGTCTCTGGATTCAGAGTAGTTTCCCACAGCTGCTGGGCATCCATCTCTCCAAGACCTTTATATCTTTGCAGGGTAAAAGTACCGGATTTGTGAGTTCGTCTGTATTTTTCCAGTGCCTTGTCATCATACAGATACTCTTCTTCACCCTTTTTCGGCATAACCTTGTATAAAGGCGGCATGGCAATATACACATGTCCTTCATAGATCAGTTCCGGCATAAAACGGTAAAATAAAGTAAGCAGCAGCGTAGAAATATGTGCTCCGTCCACATCCGCATCTGCCATGATCACGATCTTGTCATAGCGCAGCTTTGTAATATCAAAATCATTGCCGTACCCTTCTGAAAAACCACATCCAAAGGCATTGATCATGGTCTTGATCTCTGCATTTGCCAGCACTTTGTCAATGGTGGCCTTCTCCACATTCAAGATCTTACCTCTGATCGGAAGGATAGCCTGATAATTACGGTCCCTGGCTGTTTTGGCTGAACCGCCTGCAGAATCTCCCTCTACAATAAAGATCTCGCAAAGAGCAGGATCCTTTTTTTCACAGTTAGCCAGTTTTCCATTGGAATCAAAGGAATACTTCTGTTTTGTAAGAAGGTTTGTCTTTGCACGTTCTTCTGTTTTACGGATCTTGGCTGCCTTCTCCGCACAGGAAAGCACAGTCTTTAATGTTTCCAGATTCCTGTCAAAAAACAGCACCAGCTGCTCGCCTGTCACCTTACCTGTAGCACGGGCAGCATCCTGATTATCCAGCTTTGTTTTTGTCTGTCCTTCAAATCTTGGCTCCGGATGCTTCACAGACACAACTGCAGTCATACCGTTACGGATGTCAGCACCTGTAAAATTAGGGTCTTTTTCTTTTAATACGCCGATCTCTCTGGCATAGGTATTCATCACAGTTGTAAAAGTGGTCTTAAAGCCTGTAAGATGAGTGCCGCCTTCTGCATTGTAAATATTGTTGCAAAAGCCAAGCACATTTTCACGAAATTCATTGGTATACTGAAACGCCACCTCTACCTGGATCCCGTCTGCTTCTCCCTTAAAATAAACCGGCTCATGAAGTTCTTCTGTATTCCGGTTCAGATCCCGGATATACCCTACGATCCCTTCCGGTTCATGGTAAGTAATATCCTCTGCCTCTTCTCCTCTTTTGTCCTCAAAGCGGATGGTCAGCTCAGGATTCAGGTATGCAGTCTCATGAAGACGGCTTTTTACCTCAGTGGCAGAGAAGCGAGTCTTTTCAAAAATCTCCGGATCCGGCAGGAAGTTCACACAGGTTCCTGTAGCCTTTGTCCTGCCAAGCTTTGGAAGAAGTCCTTCTTCCAGGGGAATGGTAGGGATACCTCTTTCATAATGGTCATGATGGATATAACCGTCACGGCTGATCTTAATGTCCAGATATACGGACAGCGCATTCACAACTGACGAACCTACTCCATGAAGTCCGCCGCTTGTCTTATAAGCAGAGTGGTCAAACTTACCTCCTGCATGAAGCGTAGTAAACACAAGACGCTCTGCAGACATGCCTTTCTCATGCATATCCACCGGGATCCCTCGTCCGTTGTCTGTAACTGTACAGGAGCCGTCCTTTTCCAGAACCACATGGATCAGGCTGCAGTATCCTGCCAGGTGCTCGTCTACTGCATTATCCACGATCTCATAGATCAGATGGTTCAGACCCTTTCGTGATACACTTCCGATATACATTCCCGGCCGTTTACGGACCGCCTCCAGTCCCTCCAGTACAGATATACTGCCTGCGTCATAGGTATCTTTTTTTGCCATGACTGTTTCAAATCCTTTCTTAACTATTCAGTACTCTTACAGTTACGAGCAGCTGAATGACTACATACTTTATTACGTTCAAACATTCGTTCTATATCATACCCCAGATCCTACTGATTTTGCAAGCAGGAAAATTCACGGAAAATTTGCGAAAAATCCGTATATAAATTTTTTTTAAAAAAGTGCTTGCATTTTCATGAAAGGTAGTATATACTAAGCAAGTCGGTTGACACAAGGCCAGTTGGTCAAGGGGTTAAGACGCCGCCCTCTCACGGCGGAAACACGAGTTCGATTCTCGTACTGGCTGCTATTTTTAACCGATATCCATAAGTTTTATACATATGGCCAGTTGGTCAAGGGGTTAAGACGTCGCCCTCTCACGGCGAAAACACGAGTTCGATTCTCGTACTGGCTGTTTTAGAAGAACTGTTTTTACAGTTCTTTTTTTGTTATCCATAACTATACTGCCTGCCACGCACTCCTGTACTGACAGTATTTTATATAATTTGAGGGATGCCATATGACATCCCCCTTTTTATATGACTTTCATGTATGATGATGTGGCCGGCTGGCCACATGCCCGTTTACTCTCCAATATCCTCTGCCGGTTCTGCAGGAATAAATACCCGTCCATGATCTGTTTTCTGCTTTTTCACTGCTTTCGCCTTGTCTTCCGCTTCTTTACAGAAGATCATCTGGGAATTGACTTTTACTTTTCCACGACGGTTCATCTTCTCATAAGTTCCATCTGGCTGCAGGATGTGCGCTTTCACATTATCCTTAAATTCCAGATCCAGAATATGCTTGATCTCTTTTTTGATATCCTCATCCTCTACCGGGAATACGATTTCCACACGACGGTCAAGGTTACGTGGCATCCAGTCTGCACTTCCCATAAAGATCTCTTCATTGCCTCCGTTATGGAAATAGAAAATACGGCTGTGCTCCAGGAAATCTCCTACAATAGAGCGTACATGGATATTTTCGCTGACACCTGGCACACCCACTCTCAAACAGCAAATACCTCTTACCAGAAGGTAGATCTGTACTCCACATGCAGAAGCCTGATACAGGGCAGCAATGATCTTGCGGTCGCAAAGGGAATTCATCTTTGCCACAATAAAAGCAGGGATCCCTTTCTGTGACATTTCAGCTTCTCTGTGGATCAGTTTCAGGAAACGGTCCTTCATCCAGATCGGTGCCACAACCAGACGGTTCCAGCTCTTAGGCTCTGAATATCCGGACAGCATGTTAAATACAGCTGTTGCGTCCTCCCCATAACGCTCGTCACAGGTGAAAATACCGCAGTCTGTATAAAGCTTTGCTGTAGAATCATTATAGTTACCTGTAGCCAGATGCACATATCTGCGGATGCCAGTTTCCTCCCTGCGTACTACAAGTGTGATCTTACTGTGTGTTTTCAGTCCAACCAGTCCATAGATAACATGGCAGCCTGCTTTTTCAAGCATTTTTGCCCACACAATATTATTCTCCTCGTCAAACCTGGCCTTCAGCTCCACAAGTACAGATACCTGCTTGCCGTTTTCTGCTGCCTGTGCAAGAGCTGCAATAATAGGAGAATTGCCGCTGACACGGTACAGCGTCTGCTTGATCGCCAGCACATCCGGATCCTTGGCAGCCTGACGTACAAAATTAACCACAGGATCAAAGCTCATATATGGATGATGAAGGAAAACATCCCCTTCTCGGATCACCCGGAAAATATCTTTATCATTCTGGAAAGCCGGCACCGGAGCAGGCACATGCTTTTTCGCCTTGTATTCCTCATATCCTTCCACACCGTAAACCTTCATCAGCATAGTAAGATCCAGCGGACCATTAATATAGAAAATATCCTCATCCTTGATCTCAAATTCTGTTTTCAGGATGTCTAACAGTCTTTCATCTGTTTTTTCTTCCACTTCCATGCGGATCACTTCGCCCCACTGACGCTTCTTCAGCTGCTTCTGGATCTCAACCAGAAGATCCTCTGCCCCGTCCTCGTCAATGGTCAGATCTGCATTACGCATGATCCTGTAAGGATGTGCACACACTACATCATACCCAAGGAACAGTTTGTCGATGTTTTTCTCGATCACCTCTTCCAGAAGAATCACCGTGGTATCTCCTTCTTTTACAGATGGGATCTGGATCACTCTTGGAAGCACGGATGGAACCTGCACAGTAGCAAATACAGTGGTTTCTTTTCCCTTTTTCTTGTCCTTTTTGGAAATAAGGGCACCAATATTCAGGGTTTTATTCCGGATCAGTGGGAACGGCCGGGAGGAATCCATTGCCATTGGTGTGAGAACAGGATATACATTGTCCTCAAAATACCGGTCTACATACTCCTGCTGCTCTTTATCCAAATCCTCATGGCTTGCGATCAGGTGAAGTCCCACCTTCTCCAGTGCAGGCAGAAGAGAACGGTTCAGGGTATTATACTGGATATGCACCAGTTCATGTGTCTGGGCACTGATCTCCTTTAACTGCTCCTTTGGAGTCATCCCTGCAATGTCTTTTTTCTCATAATCAGCATGTACCTGATCCTTTAAGGATGCCACACGCACCATGTAAAACTCATCCAGGTTGGAGGATGTAATACTTAAAAATTTCAGTCTTTCAAATAGAGGAAGGTTTTTATCCCTGGCCTCACTAAGCACCCTGTCATTAAACTTCAGCCAGCTTAATTCACGATTCACATAGTATTCCGGTTTTTCAAAATTTTTCTTATCCATGATCCTCTTCTCCTCTACATTTTCCTTTTACGTCTGAGAACCAGGCGTACACCAAAGACTTCTTCAAAGAACTGCACTTTGTCCTTTAAAAGTCCAAGTTCCAGGGAAATATCCTGATCTGAATCCACCATCAGCTGCAGCTCTCTTTCTTTTAATACTGCCTTGATCCCTTTTACCTTCTGGTAATGGCTTCTGTCCATGGCATTGGCAAGTCTTAAAATAGCTGTCAGCTTTGCGATCAGCAGGTACTGGCTTCTGTCCAGGCCTGTTTCTTCATCCTTCAGCATCTCATAAGAAACAAAATCTGTTGTATTATATCTTACTGCATTGGCGATGATCTTTCTTTCCTCTGTGGAAAGCCCGATGATCTCTGTAGCCATAATGATCCTGTAAGAACATTCTGCCACATCTCCCATGCTGATATACTTGCCACAGTCATGAAGCTGGGCTGCGATCTGCAGAAGCAGCCTTTGTCTTGCATCCATACCATGGATCTTCCGGATACTGTCAAAAATGGCAAGTGCTACATCTGTAGTGCCCTGGATATGGCTTTTACTGGTAGAATACCTCTTTGCAATATTTCTGGAAGCCACCAGGATGTCATTTTCAAAATTATGGCCGCTTTTAATAAATTTCTTCTTTTCCCCAAAATCATAGGCGATCCCATCAAGCAGGGAAACGCCAGGAACCCACAGGGACTCTGCATGAAATGCATCCATAAAGTTCTTAAGTACTACCAAGGTAGGTACGATCAGGGAAGCTGATTCCTGATCGATATCCATGTCCTCTGCCAGCACCTGTGCAGACTTGTGTACGATCTCCTCATACCTTGTCATAAATTCTTCTTTTGTAATAATGTTATCCTGACGTTCTTCCCTGAAAATAGTATCTGTAAGAAAATCTCCCATAAGGATCACGTTTCGGATGTCCCGTTCTTTCAGATAAAGCCGTTCAAAACCAACCAGGTCATTCCTGATAAATTCCTCAACCAGCTGATCATAATGGTTGCAGGAACGCTCCAGTTCACGAAGCCTTTCACGGATACGCAGGCTTCCGATCTTAAGATTCTGGGTGGTTACAAGGGCATCCTTATCAAAAAGGGAAACCTGCAGACTTCCTCCACCCACATCCAGGATCGCAGTTCCTTTCTGGATGATCTTTTTAAAGCCTGTTTCAATGGCAGCAATGGACTTGTATCCAAGGAAATGCTGTTCTGCATTACTAAGCACCTCAATACGTATCCCTGTTCTCTGGTAAATCTGCTCGATCACGATCAGAGGGTTCTTTAATTCACGGAATGCACTGGTAGCACATGCTCTCCATTCTTCCACCCCGAACTCAGCCATGATCCGTCTGAAATCGCTCAGGATCTCACAGATGGAATCTACCATCTCCATACTCAGGGTTCCTGTAGAGTACACGGTTTTCCCCGGCTCCAGCCGGAAACGTACATCATTCAGTTCCCGGAAACCGATCCTTTTTGACAGTTCAAAAATCCTCATACTTACTTCATATGAGCCAATGTCTATGGCTGCAAAAGTAGTAACTGCCATTTTCCTGCTCCTTCCTGTCCCTTTGCGGGACTCGATTGCTCTGTTTTATAGTATCAGGGTTCTGCCCTGTAACTGCCTTTAATCCTGTTTATCCACCACTGTACCAAGCAGATGATCGATAAACTGCTGTGCAGTCCTTCCTGTAAGCCCGCCATGGGAAAGCTCCCATTTGTTTGCCTCCAGCATAAGCTGGTCTTCCGGCATATGAACGCCGTTTCTGTCTGCCAGCACCCTTACAATATTCTGGAAAGCCTTTTTGTCCGGTGCACCAAAATAGATCCGCACGCCAAACCTGTAAACAAGAGAAAGCTTCTCCTGTACTGTATCAGAGGAATGAAGATCATCATCCGGTGCGATCTCCAGCTTATCGGTTGATTTTTCTTTTACAAGATGACGGCGGTTGCTTGTTGCATAGATCAGGATATTATCCGGCTTCTTTTCAAGTCCGCCTTCGATCACTGCCTTCAGATATTTGTATTCAATCTCAAATTCTTCAAAAGAAAGATCATCCATATACAGGATAAACTTATAATTCCGGTTTTTGATCTGGGCGATCACATCATTCAGATCCTTGAACTGGTGCTTATACACCTCAATGATCCGAAGTCCTTCATCATAGTATTTGTTCAGGATTCCTTTGATACTGGAAGATTTCCCAGTTCCTGCGTCACCGAACAGCAGGCAGTTATTGGCTTTTCTCCCTCTTACAAAGGCCTCTGTATTTTCGATCAGCTTCTGCTTTGCGATCTCATAGCCTACCAGATCCTCCAGCTTCACATGGGCGATCCTTGTAATAGGCACGATCTTTGCACCTTCCCCATCAACATGCTCAATACGGAATGCCTTATGAAGCCCCAGTTTTCCAACACCGAAATCCTTGTAAAACTGCACCATATCCTTCATAAACTCTTCGGTAGTTGCAGCTTTGGCAAGAGTCCTGCTCATGTCACAGATCCGGTTACGGATCCTCTGGTTAAACATTTTGCTGTTGCCGTTAATATTCTCATACTGCTCCAGGATCCTGCAGCAGGAGGTATGAAATGCCTGGTCAAATACCTGCAGGTCAAAATCATACAGTTCTTTAAAGATCTGGAAATCGTGAAGTGCCAATTGGTTGATACTACCCTCCACAGTGCCTCTGATCTCACAGGCTGTGCTGAATGCATTTTCATGATTTACCAGAAGAAATGTCAGGTAACAATGCCACAGATTTCCGGAAAAGCCATACATACCGGCCAGTTCCACAAGGCCGCCTACGCATTTGTAAAATATATCTTTTCCTTCTTCCAGTTCCTTTTCTCCTGCCTGTTCATATCTGTCCATCAAAAAGGTGATCTGTTTTAAGATCTCCCCATGTTCAAAATCCCGGTAAAGGATACACTCCTCAATTCTTGCCATTTTTTATTCCTCTTGTAACTGTTCAGAACCCTCACAGTTACTTTCTCTTTTCGTTATTTCTTTTCTCAGCTATTTCTTTTCTCAATTGTTTCTTCTTTTATTATTTCTTCTTTTTATTATTTCTTCTTTCAGTAATTTCCAAGTATACGCATCATATTCGCTTCTGAATGGATCCCCATCAGCGCATTTTTCACTGCACTGTCCTGAAGGTTCCCGTCAAAATCCACAAAGAACCGATACTGCCAGTTCTTATCTGGAATCGGCCTTGATTCGATCTTTGTCATGTTCAGCCCATTATAGATAATATGGGAAAGCATATTATACAGAGCACCGCTTTCATGCTCTGCCTCAAAGCAGATGCTGATCCTGGAAGCATCCTCCACATACACAGGCTTTCTTCCCAGAATAATAAACCGGGTAGCATTGCCGTCATTCTTACACACATTCTCAGCAAGCACCTTCAGGCCAAATACCTGCCCTGCTTCGCGGCTTGCGATCGCAGCCTGGGATACCAGCTGTTCTTCGCTGACCTTTTTTGCCGACCCGGCTGTATTTCCTGCCTCCACCTGTTTCCAGCCTGGATGCTCATCCAGAAAAGCCTTGCACTGGGCAAGTCCCTGGGGATGGGAATATACAGTCTGTACATCCTCAAGCTGTGCCTTTGGAAGCCCAAGAAGCACATGCTCCACCTTCAGGATCTGCTCTCCTGCAATGTAAAGCTGGTATTCCATTAAAAGGTCATAAATATCTGCCACAATCCCTGCTGTGGAATTCTCTATAGGAAGGACTGCATAATCAGCCCTGCCTGCAGCCACCTCTTCCATGGCATCCTTAAAGGTTTTTACATGGTAGCTGTTGATATTTTCTTTAAAATATGCACGCATTGCCCCGTAACTGTAAGCGCCTTCCACACCCTGGAATACCACAGTCACCCCTTCTCTTGGAAGCTCCCGGATCTTTTCAAACTCACTGTTTTCCCCAATCCCGTTCTGGGTAAGCAGCTGATACTGTCTCTTCCTGCTGATGGCCATGATCAGTTTGAACAGTTCCCCTGTACCCATTGCATTAAAAGAAGTGTGAGCCTTTGCTTTTACTGCATCGATCTTTACTTTCTCCCTTTCCGGATCCAGCACCTGTTTTCCTGTTTGTATCTTATACTCAGCCACCTTTTCGCAGACTTCCATCCTTTCCTCAAAAAGGCGCACGATCTCATTGTCTATCCTGTCAATTTCCTGACGATATTGTTGTAAATCAGTCATACTATCTATCGATTTCCTCTTTCTGCTTTGTTATATTATATTTCCGGCTGTCATCATACTGACGCACTGCCTCTGTAAGAACGCCAATAAAGGATAAAGACCCAAATGCAAGGATCACATCCTCTGGCCCTGCTGCCTGAAATGCCTTTGCCACTGCATCCGGTATCTGCCGGCAGGCAGTTACATCCGGATGAAATTCCCTTGCCATATCAGCCAGTTCTCCGGCAGGAAGTGCACGCACGTTATCCGGTGTCTGAATGGTGAACACCTGCTGTGCAAAAGGAAGTGTTTTGGAGAGTACGCTTCTGCAGTCCTTATCTCCGAACATTCCCATAATGTAGATCAGCTTCTGTCCTTCCTTTTTCCCTACAAAATAATGGCGGATCGTCTCTACCATCATATCTGCTGCTCCCGGATTATGTGCTCCATCCACGATCATCAGCGGATCCTCATGGATCACTGTAAAACGGCCATTCCATCTGGCTGCCAGAAGTCCTTCTTTCCTCTCCTTCAGGCTGGTAGGATAGCCAAGCTCTTCAAGAAGCTCCAGGGCTTTTAAGGCAAGCACACTGTTTTCCTTCTGATATACGCCTGCCAGGGAAATCCTGTATTCTTCCCCTTTCAGCCAGAAGCTTTGTCCCCGGATCCCTTCCTCTGTGATCTGTGCTTCACTGCTGTTAGCACATACAAAAGGAACTCCCATCTGCTTACATTTTTCCTTCAACACGGCTTCTGCCTCAGGCTTTTGTTTTACTGTAACCATAGGACAGCCTTTTTTAATGATCCCTGCCTTTTTCTCTGCGATCTCCCCGAGGGTATTGCCAAGAAATCCCATATGATCCATGCTGATGGAAACGATCACGGACAGCACCGGATGTTTGATAATGTTTGTGGCATCCAGATTCCCACCCATGCCTACTTCCAGCAGTACAATATCACAGTTTTCTTTTTTGAAATATAAAAAAGCGGCAGCTGTTTCAATTTCAAAAGGGGTTGGATGAGGCAGGCCCTCCCTGGTCATTTCCCGGATCACTTCCGAAATCTCAGTCACACACTCCGCAAATTCTTCACAGGTGATTTTCTCCCCACAGATCTCAAGACGCTCACGATAAGAATAAAGAGTCGGGGAAATATAGCGTCCCACACGATATCCTGCCCTTCCAAGGACAGAATACAGATATGCAATGACAGATCCTTTGCCGTTGGTACCAGCCACATGGATAACCTTCAGGCTGTCCTGGGGATCCCCAAGGCGTTTCATCATCTCCTGCATGTTATCAAGGCCAAGAACGCTTCCGTATCTCTCTGCATCCTTAATATATGCACGGCTTTCACGATAGTCCATCTCCACTGCTCCTCTAAGTTTGTAATAAAAAATCCTGCACTACAGGATTCTGCATCTGCCTGATTGCAGATTTCTTTTTATTATATCCTACACGTATTAAATTTTCAAGGCAGGCAATAATAGTTTCATGTAAAATAATTGTAAAAGAAAGCGGTTGTTTTCAGCCCAGAAACAACAGTTATCCACAATACTTTAAAGCAGGTGAGGGATTGTATGAAGAAAAATTTTATCCTTTGCGGACTTACAGGATGGTGTCTGGAAATCTTCTGGACAGGTTTCCATGCATTTTTACAGGGTGAAGCCACTATGATGGGAAAAACTTCCCTGCTGATGTTTCCTATTTATGGCTGTGCTTCTGTGATCCCTTTTGTATACCGGAAGATTTCCCATATCCCCACAGCCTGCAGAGGGCTTGTATACACAGCCGGAATCTTCTTTACAGAATATACAAGTGGAAGCATCCTGAAACATTTCCACATGTGTCCATGGAACTACAGCAATGCACCCCTTCAGTACAAAGGACTGATCCGTCTGGACTATGCCCCCTTATGGTTTATCACAGGTCTTCTCTTTGAAAAAATACTTACAAAATCATCTTGAAAAAATCATCCAAGTATTATATCATAGACCGAAAGGATTTTTGAGGAAACCCTGTTATAACACCACGATCATACATGGAGGTATGAAATGAGACATTTAATGAGCCCGCTGGACCTGTCCACTGAAGAGCTTGAAAAGCTTCTGGATCTGGCCAGTGATATTGAGAAGAACCCTAAGAAATATGCACATGTGTGTGATGACAAACGTCTTGCCACTCTTTTCTATGAGCCAAGCACACGTACACGATTAAGCTTTGAAGCAGCCATGATGAATCTTGGCGGCAAGGTTCTTGGTTTCTCATCTGCAGATTCCAGTTCCGCATCCAAAGGCGAAAGTGTTGCCGATACCATCCGGGTTGTTTCCTGTTACGCAGATATCTGTGCTATGCGCCATCCTAAAGAAGGTGCTCCTCTTGTTGCTTCTCTTGCATCTAATATTCCTGTTATCAACGCCGGAGACGGCGGTCATCAGCATCCCACCCAGACATTAACCGACCTGCTTACCATCCGTTCCCTTCATGGACGTCTTGACAACCTTACCATCGGTCTGTGCGGAGATCTGAAATTCGGTCGTACCGTACACTCTCTGATCGAGGCGCTGGTACGTTACCAGAATGTTAAATTTATCCTGATCTCTCCGGAAGAGCTGCGTATCCCAAGCTATATCCGTGAAGATGTCCTGAAACGGAACAATATTGAATTCCAGGAGGTTGAGCGTCTGGAGGACGCTATTCCGGATCTGGATATCCTGTATATGACCCGTGTTCAGAAAGAGCGTTTCTTCAACGAAGAAGATTATGTACGTATGAAAGACTTCTATATTCTGGACAAAGCCAAACTGGAGCTTGCAAAAGAAGACATGTACATACTTCATCCTCTTCCTCGTGTAAATGAGATCGCAGTGGAAGTTGATTCCGATCCAAGAGCAGCTTATTTCAAACAGGCCCAGTACGGCGTTTATGTCCGCATGGCTCTGATTCTCACATTACTGGAGGTAGAATTACCATGTTAAATGTAGGTGCACTTCGTGAAGGTTACGTATTAGACCATATCAAAGCAGGAAAGGCAATGACCATCTATCATGACCTGAAGCTTGACAAGCTTGACTGTACAGTAGCGATCATCAAAAATGCCCGCAGTAACAAAATGGGCAAAAAGGACATCATAAAGGTAGAGTGCCCTATTGAAGACCTTGACCTTGATATCCTTGGCTTTATTGATCACAACATTACCGTAAATATCATCAAAGACGAGAAGATCGTCCAGAAGAAGGATCTTCGTCTTCCAAAACAGGTAGTAAATGTGATCCGCTGCAAGAATCCCCGCTGCATCACTTCCATCGAGCAGGGACTTGACCAGGTATTTGTACTGGCTGATGAGGAGAAAGAGATTTACCGCTGCAAATATTGCGAAGAGAAATATTCAGGCCACAGAAATAAATAAAATGATTTTTCATAAAACAGCAGCCCCGGATCGTATGGATCCAGGGCTGTTGCTTTTTATAAGAACTTATGCTATTCGTTATCTTACATGCGTAAGTAAACCTATAAGCCGGGTTATGTCTTGGGTAATCATCTGTCTAGGCCATCCGTTACCGAATGGCTCAAGCGGCCCACCTGAAAGCACGACGGGCAGCCGTATCGCTTTCTTCTCGGCCTTGCTTCAAATGGAGTTTACATGTGCCCGTCCTGTTACCAGGCCGGCGGTAGTCTCTTACACTGCCTTTCCACCCTTACCGGAAAACCGGCGGTTTATTTCTGTTGCACTGGTCTGGGAGTTACCTCCACCGGACGTTATCCGGCATCCTGCCCTGTGAAGCCCGGACTTTCCTCGTCTGAACCCTTTCGTCTGTTCAGCCGCGATTACCTGGTCTGCTTACGCAAACGCTATTCTAGCATGTTTTTTTATGTGTGTAAACCCCTAAATCGCTTATACATTAAAGCAGCTGCCTCCAATAAACTCCCTGAGAATGGAATTATTGGGGATCTCCTCGCTTGGAACTGCCACAAAATAATCCAGGAACTTTAATAAGCGGTTGGCCTCCAGATATTCCGGCTCCCCTTTCTTAATGCCAAAAAGAAGTGGCTCTGCATAAATCTTCAGACACGCCAGTTCATAGATCAGCGCAGAGTTAAACATCACATCAGCGCCCTCCTGGAAAGGAAAAATATTCTGTTCCTCTCCCCTTCGCACGGAAGGCCATCTGGCAATTGTCTCCTTTGCAGAAGTGCCACGGGTTCTTGCATCCCGGACGATCCTGCGGATCAGACGTCCGTCTGTGGTAGGGATCCGGTTGTGCTCATCCACATTCAACTGAGTCAGTGCACTGATATAGATCTTAAATTTGCTTTCTGAGGGAAGGGCATAACTTAACCGGTCATTCAGTCCATGGATCCCCTCGATCACCAGGATATCCTCTTTGCCAAGCTGCAGGTAATCCCCCTTGTACTCTCTCTGCCCGGTTTTAAAATTAAATACAGGAAGCTCTACCCGTTCGCCTGAAAGAAGGGCAAGCATGTCTTTATTAAATTGCTCCACATCAATGGCTTCCAGACATTCGTAATTCTTTTCCCCGAATTCATCTACAGGAGTATTCTCCCTGTTCACAAAGTAATTATCCACAGCAATAGGATGTGGATTCAGCCCATGTGCGGAAAGCTGTATGGAAAGCCTGTTGGAAAATGTGGTCTTTCCTGAGGAAGAAGGTCCTGCGATCATCACAAATTTCTTATCTCCTGCTGCAGCGATCTGTCCGGCTATTTCAGAGATCTTGGACTCCTGAAGCGCTTCCTGGATCAAAAGGATCTGACGCAGCCCTTTGGCAACGATCTGGTCATTCAATTCCCCCACAGTGGCAATATCCAGCCTGTCACCCCATTCTTCGGAGGTTTTCTGCACCTGAAAAAGCTTATCCCTTGGCACAAACTCCGGCACCTGATCCGGAGCCTTTGCTTCCGGAAGCATAAGAACGATCCCGTCCTTATATAAAACCAGGTCAAAATACTTTATATAACCGGTATTGCAGGCCATAAAGCCATAATAATAGTCTTCAAAATTCTCAATGCTGTAAATATTAACCTTGGACACCCGACGGTAACGGAACAGCTTTTCTTTATCATACATGCCATGCTTGTGGAACAGTTCAATAGCATTCTCTGTCCCAACGCTTCGTTTCATAATGGGAAGCTTTGCATCTACGATCTGATGCATCCGCTCTTTTACCTGATCCAGAAAATGCTGATCCACCTGCTGATTGCCGGATATGGTAAAATAATACCCTGCACCTATGGAATAATGTAGCACTGCTTTTTCTATATTTTCTTTGCCCGCCACATCATAAACAGCTTTCAGAAAGATCATGCAGGCACTGCGCCTGTAAGCATGGTTTCCGATATTTTCCCTGGTTGTCACAAAGCGCAGGGTACAGTCCTTGTTTACTTTTTTGTGTAGCTCTTTCAGTTTCCCATTGGAAACCACAAGGATCACTGGTGCTTTCTCATCTGCCGGGTATTCCTTTACAATATCCAGATAGGAAATCCCCTTTGGATATTCCTTTACAGTTTCGTTTATGGTTACTTTTACTGACTCCATGTATAGCACCTCCATTTCTATGGCGTGCTGCCTGTGTCACATATCTGCCAGAAGGGTATATGGACACTGAACCTTTGCACATGTTACCTTCAGCCCGCCAAATACTTCCTGTATTCTTTTTTTCATTGCTTCCATGAAAATATACTCTGTACCATAGTGGCCTGCATCGATCACTGCCAGGCCTGCCTGCAGGGCATCAATCCCTGTATGATGATCTATATCTCCGGTCACATACACATCTGCCCCTGCTGCCATTGCATCCGGGATCATGCTTTTGCCGGAGCCTGTACAGATGGCAGCCCGCTTTACAGGCATATCCAGATCACCGTATACTCTCACATCTTTTAACTTTAAAGAGTCTTTCACAAAGCCTGCATATTCTCCAAGGCTCATCTCTTTTGGAAGATCACCGACTCTTCCAAAGCCCTGTACTCCTTCCGGCCCATCCTCTGTCACAGAAAGAACACTGGTCTTTGAAATACCAATATATTCTGCACTTAAGTCTGCCATTCCAAGAATATCATAATTGGTATGCATGGCATAATAAGGAATGTCCTCCCGGATCAGCCGGATCACCTTCCTGCCTGTAAAATCATGGGTATTGATCTTCTTCATACCAGAAAAGATCATTGGATGATGGGTAAGGATCATATCTGCGCCACAGGCAACCGCTTCCTCCAGCACTTTGTCAGTAAGATCAAGTGCAAGGAAAATATGGAAAGTCTCCTTCTGATCATCCCCCACCAGAAGTCCCACATTGTCCCAGTTTTCTGCTGCCGAAGAAGGATACTCCTTCTCAAGCCAGCAGATCAGTTCACATGCTTTCATATCTTGTAAGAGCAGCCATTAAAAGCCGCTGTTCCTCCTCTACTTCTGCTTTTCGTTCCCTGGTGCCTTCTCCTGCATGAGTCAGCTTTTCCAGGATCTTCTCCCGGATCTTAAGTTCTCTTTGCAGATATAGCTGAAGCACCGGATGTCTGGCTTCCAGAAGAAGCTTTCCGAAGGCCTCTTCTTCCCTTGTCCAGGGAACATATCCTTCTGTGTTCTTTGTCACACGCATCATAGGATAAAATTTGCCATCCTCAAGGATCATCTCCTCTTCCCGGATCTCCCAGCCCTGTTCCCGGATAAAATGCCGGAAATGGCCAATATCCGACTGCGGCTGCAGGATCAGTTCCTGAAAAGAATCCAGCACATGCTTTCCCTCTGTCAGGATCCGTTCCATCAAAGGGCCGCCCATCCCTGCGATCACCAGGGTATCTCCCTCTCCTGCCTTCAGTGCAGACAGGCCGTCAGAAAGGCGAAGTTCTATGTAATCTGAAACCCCGTACTGCTGCACATGCTCCTTTGCCCGAAGCAGCGGGCCTTTTCTTACATCCATGGCAATGGCAGAGGGGATCTTTTTATTTAAAATCAGGTACACCGGCAGATATCCATGATCACATCCCACATCTACCAGCCGGTTATCGCTGTGCACCATTTTGCTGATGGCAGCCAAACGTAAAGACAACTGCATACGCTTCTCCTGATCAATCCAGATAATCTTTTAATTTACGGCTGCGGCTTGGGTGGCGAAGCTTCCTGAGAGCCTTTGCCTCGATCTGGCGGATACGCTCTCTTGTAACATTAAACTCCTTACCAACCTCTTCCAGTGTTCTTGCACGGCCGTCATCCAGGCCAAAACGAAGCCTCAGCACCTTCTGCTCTCTTTCTGTAAGAGTTCCCAGAACCTCTACCAGCTGCTCCTTAAGAAGGGTAAATGCTGCTGCATCTGCAGGAACAGGCACATTATCATCCTGGATAAAGTCACCCAGATGGCTGTCCTCCTCCTCACCGATCGGAGTCTCCAGAGATACCGGCTCCTGGGAAATCTTCAGGATCTCACGCACTCTGTCTACAGACATATCCATCTCTTCTGCGATCTCCTCCGGGGTAGGTTCCCGTCCAAGCTCCTGAAGCAGCTGTCTAGAAACACGGATCAGCTTGTTGATAGTCTCTACCATGTGGACAGGAATACGGATAGTCCTTGCCTGATCCGCAATCGCTCTTGTGATCGCCTGACGGATCCACCATGTAGCATAGGTACTGAACTTATAACCTTTTCTGTAATCAAATTTCTCAACTGCCTTGATCAGACCAAGATTTCCCTCCTGGATCAGGTCAAGGAACAGCATTCCACGGCCTACATAACGCTTTGCAATGCTGACAACCAGACGCAGGTTGGCCTCAGCCAGTCTCTTCTTGGCCTCCTCATCCCCCTGCTCCATTCTTTTTGCCAGTTCGATCTCCTCTTCAGCTGTAAGAAGCGGTACTTTTCCGATCTCCTTCAGATACATGCGGACCGGATCCTCAATGCTGACACCTTCCGGTACAGAAAGGTCGATCTTATCCAGTTCTACCTCTTCCTCATCTTCCAGGCCGTCAATGTCCACATCATCATCCAGGATCATGTCCTCTGTGCCGTTGCCTGTGATACGGAGCACATCTACACCGCTGGCTTCCAGAAAATCAAAAACCTTTTCCATCTGATCCACATCCAGGGGCTGGTCTTTGAAAAAATCACTGATCTCCTGATATTCCAGCACATTTTTTTTCTTTTTTGCAAGTTCCAGAAGCTCTACAAGTTTCTCACTGAATTTGCCCATATTCATTTCCATAGGTGTTTTAACCTCCATATAGTGTTTATATTTTATCCTTATTGAAAGGAAATATGCAGCTGCTGTCTTTTTCTTCCCAGATCCTCCAGTTCCTTTTTGGCCTTTACAAGCTCCTGTAGTCCGGCCATGTCTGTTGGATCCCAGTTTTTATTTTTCTCTGCAAGACTTTCCTGCTTGATACGGATCAGGGTATCGCTAAATGCCCGTTCCTGCTCTTCCTTTGTTTCCAGATGAATGGTTGCATTAAAAAGTGACGCTACCTCCCGCTGTTCTTCACTGTCTGTAAAGCTGTTCAGCAGCCGTGCAGGATTCACATCTCCCTGGGCATGCTGTTCAAAAAGCATTTCCGCCACTTCATGATAAAGGGGAACGATAAAATCCCCTGGAGACAGATATTTCTCCACTGTATCAAAGATCCCCGGATAAGTCACAAGCCAGGTCAGCATCAGCTTCTGCGCCTTATCTGCTGCTGATTCCTTTTTCTGGGCCTGACGGGCTTCCACAGTCTTTGGCTGCTGTCGCTGCTCCAGTGGTGTTCCCTTCATAGCCAGGGTATTTACCCTTTTACGAAGATCCTCCACACTGATCCCATATCTGTGATACTGCCTCACAATAGCCTCTATGTAAAGATTCCGCTCCAGTTCATCTGACAATTCCAGAAGAAGCCTTGCACACCGTTCAAAGAAACGGTTCTGACCCTGAGGTTCTTCCATCGGGAAATCCCTCTCGGATACAGTCACCCGGAACATAAAACTGTCCCTTGCCTGATCCAGCCTTTGCTGAAAAGCCTCTGCCCCTTCTGTCTTGATAAACTCATCCGGATCCTTGTGGGGCTTCAGATCCACAACCCTGGAATTGATCCCGGCCTCCCGCAGTATGGGAATGGCCCGTAGTGCCGCCTTTACTCCTGCCTCATCACTGTCATACAAAAGCAGAACCTCCTGGGTATACCTCTTCAGTAGACTGGCGTGTCCGGATGTAAGCGCTGTTCCCAGGGACGCTACTGCATTAGTAAAGCCTGCCTGGTGCATGGAGATCACATCCATGTAGCCCTCACAAAGGATCAGGTATGGCTTTCTGGATGTACGTGCCACATTCAGGCCATACAGATTACGGCTTTTGTCAAAGATCTTTGTCTCCGGTGAGTTCAGGTACTTGGGCTTTCCATCACCCATGACCCTTCCCCCAAAGCCGATCACCCGGTTATTCACATCCATGATTGGGAAGATCACCCTGTTCCAGAATTTATCATACATACCATGACGCTCATCCACATTAAACAGGCCGCTGTCCCGCAGCTGGTCATCACTGTATCCTTTGGCTTTCAGGAATTTGTAAAGATCATCGCTGAACTTGTCCGAATACCCAAGGCCAAACTTACGGATGGTCTCATCGCTTAAGCCTCTGCCTGTAAGATAACGGTAGCCGATCTGGCCGCTTTCCCTGCGAAGCTGATAGTAAAAGTACTGGGCTGCCTGACGGTTGATCTCAAGAAGGATCTCCCGCTGCTTTGCCTTTTCCCTGGCTTCGCTGGAATATTCGATCTTTGGAAGCTTTACCCCGGCTCTGTCCGCCAGCTGGGAAAGGGCTTCCCCAAAGGAATAATTCTCATATTCCATTACAAAATTAAATACGTTTCCTCCTGCACCGCAGCCAAAACAGTAATACATCTGTTTGGACGGGGTAACAGAAAAGGAAGGTGTTTTCTCATTGTGGAAAGGACACAGTCCAAAATAGGAACTGCCTCGTCTGGTAAGCTTCACATACTGTGAAACCACATCCACAATATCATTTTTCATCCTGACTTCTTCGATAATATCGTCAGAATATCGCATGTGCATCCTCCTCTAATATACTTCCCATGCTTTCGGAATATATATTTCCCGGAACTTTTCCATGGAATACTGGTCTGTCATACCGGCAAGATAATCGCAGACAGCCTGAGCTACAGACTCCTGCTTCCTGCTGATCAGCTCCCTGTATTCTCCGGACATTGCTTCCGGATGTTCTATATAATACTGATATAATTCAGTAAGCATCTTAATTGCCTTGGATTCTTCTTTCTTAGCTACAGGATTCAGGTAAACGTCCTGGAACATAATACTGCGAAGATCCATCATGGCTTCCTGTACCTGCGGCGACATGCTGATCACCGGCCGGTCCAGGCTGTTCTCAATAATATCATGCACAAAGGTGTTCAGACGCTCCCGTGTAGTATATCCAAGAAACATCCGAAGTGTAACCGGCAGATCGTCCTCTGTAAGGATCCCTGCCCTCTGGGCATCATCCATATCATGATGGATATAGGCGATCTTATCCGCATAGCGCACCACCTGTCCCTCCAGTGTGGAAGGATGGCCGCTGGTACGATGATTCAGGATCCCGTCCCTTGTCTCCCAGGTAAGATTCAGTCCTTCGCCGTTCTTCTCAAGAAGCTCTACCACCCGAAGGCTCTGGCTGCAATGCTCAAAACCTCCAGGATGTACCTGGTTCAGCGCCCGCTCTCCTGCATGACCGAAAGGCGTATGCCCCAGATCATGGCCCAGGGCAATGGCCTCCACCAGATCCTCATTCAAACGCAATGCCTTTGCAATGGTACGTGCGATCTGTGATACCTCCAGGGTGTGGGTAAGCCTGTTCCTGTAATGATCTCCCTGAGGTGCAAGAAATACCTGGGTCTTATCTTTCATCCTGCGGAAAGCCTTACAGTGCAGGATCCGATCCCTGTCCCTTTGATAAACTGTTCGCACATCGCATTCTTCCTCTGGCCTGCTGCGCCCTCTGGAATCACCGCTTAAGGCTGCATAAGGGCTTAAAAGCTCCCGTTCTCTTTGTTCCATGCTCTCTCTGATATTCATCCAATTTCCTCCACAGAACAACCATGCCCCGTCACACCATACCGGCTGCCGGATCAACTGAGACAAACCTCTTATTAATTATATTCTACACAAAATTGCAAATTCCTCTTTTTTTCAAAAAAATCTTGAAAATTATTTTATTTTTTCAAAAAAGGAAATGCAGCATGCGGAAGTGTCGGAACTGGCAGACGAGCAAGACTAAGGATCTTGTAAGCATTGCGCTTGTGTGGGTTCAAGTCCCATCTTCCGCATTTGATTTTGAGAAACCTTTTGTTATGAAGGTTTCTTTTTTTATGCCTTAAGAAAGTTAATCCCTGTGGAACACTTAAAAGCCGTGCTCCACAGGGATTTTATATATTTGAGATTTGTAATTAAGGATTTTGTTTTAGGTTTTGTTTTTATTTGGGAATCTCAGTAAGGATCTCCAGCTTAAAGCCTTCCCACATATCCGCTGAAACATTCCATTCTCTCAGATCTGTAACGATCTTGTGATAAAACGCCTGTCCGCCTCTTACGATATCATAAGTACGGGCGTCTCCTCTTGCCTCCAGATGACGGCCAAAGCTGCAGTTCTCCACATCCTCCGGGCCATAATCATCAATCTCTTTCCCAGGCCAGAAAATATATAATCTGGGAATATCCTCGATCTGTCTCGGGTCTACCCCTGCAGCACGGAGGAATTTCTTGCCTGTGCTTTCATGGCAGGTAAATACATGGGCATACCGCCATACCGTCCTTGTAAAATCCGATACACGGAACTGCCCCAGCCAGTCCTCATCCATCATGCCGTCCGGCGTGCTTTTGGAAATAACCAATACCACAGGGAACATCCTCTTCGGATCCTTCAATGCAGCTGCCAGCATGGAAAACTGCTCTTCCCTTAAGATCCTGCGCCTGTTAGAACACTGGATCCCGCTGATGATCCCCACTTCATCTACAATGGACTTGTAGTATCCCGGATAGCTGAAGAACACCACGCCAGGTTCCAGGGAAGAATGTTCTCTTTGCGGATCTGCATACCCATTACATACCTTCAGAAGTACCTGTCCGTCTACCACTTCCAGGCCAGCCTCTGAATACCAGATACGGCCGCCTACCTCCAGATCCATATGACGCACGTGCATATTCATCCGAAGTTCTTCCGGATTATAGTTCACAGCCACATGGTAAGCCAGGATATCCGCATGAAAAGTCACGGTTTCCCTTGGCATACTCTTAAACAGGCCGCCATATTTATCCACGATCCACTGATAAATAATGTCTGCCGATCTTTTAAAAATAGAGGCCGCATCGCAGGCAGAAGGATCTTTGATCCTGCTTCCGTCCACCCGTGTATTCATCTGAAATACGTTGTACCGGATCAAAGGCTTCATTTCATAATGCCTGGACTCACCTGGAATCTCCTCACGGCCGTCATTATATACGTCACGTTCTTTAAAGATTGCAGTCAGCCGGCTGTCATGAAACTGGCTGTCATTTAACAATGCAATAATGGTATTTACATTGATAGGTGTCCGCTTACTCCGCTTTAAAAGCTGTTCCACAAGGGTCTGCTTGCTGGTTTTGTAAATGCGCTTTGCCAGATTATCTACCTGTTTGTCCTTGTCCTCATCCAGAAGTCTGGCAACCTCCGGATAAAGAGTCCCTTCCCCAAGCTTCAGGCGGAAATGGCTTTTGATCATGTCGCTCCATCTGCCTGACTTGTAAAGAGAATGTCCCAGATCCTCAAACAATGTGACCATAGACTTGTCACACAGCTCCAGTGTGGCTAAAATACTGTTAAAGTATCTGGAAAAACCCTTGTAATTGCGCCACAATTCTTCTCCCTTGTAACGCATATCATGCTCGATCTCATGCCAGCCTTCAAAAAACATGGTCTTGATCTGGATCTCAAAGGTATCGTCTATACACATATCCCATGTTTCCGGAGAAATCTCAGACCGCAGGTACTCCGGAAGCTTACATACTCCGTTCAGCTTGGTTGGCTTAAACTCCTCTTCGCTGCGCTCTGATGTGGACCAGCCTTCTACATCAAAGGTATTCTCTACAATGTTCTGGCAGATCTCCACATCATCATCAAAATAAAGGTTGATCCTTACGCCTACCAGATCCTGCAGTTTCTTATCCTCTACGCTGTAATCCTTCAGTTCAAATTTATGAGCCATGGATGCAGCCGTCTTTATACGTGAAAAAACCCTGTAATACAATCCGCACTGTTCCAGACGGTCACTGATGATCCTCTTTAAATCCTGTTCCACGATCGCAGGAACCTTGACCTTAGCAGCCAGTTCCTCCTTTGTGAATGTTACTCTTGTCTGTTCTTTCAAATATCCTACACCACCATTTTTATTCAGGTATACTGATGTATACCCTGTTAAGTTTCCCGATTTTTGTCATACTTATTAAGTATAACAGATTTTCTCCATTAAAAAAAGAATGAATGCATAAAAATTCAAAAACTCCATTCCGTTTTAACATTTATTCAACATCTCTGTATTTCAGATATTCTATAAATTTTCCGGCTGCAGGCGTCAGTTTCTTTCTATCCTTCATTGCCAGCACAATTTCCCGGAAGTATGGTTTTACGAATGATCTTACAGCAATCTGATATGGTATACGCTTCAGGATCATATCCGGAAGCACACCGATCCCCAGCCCTCTTTCCACCATTGACATGATCGCATAATCCTCCCATGTGATAAAACGTATATTGGGATGTACATGATTTTTCTCCAGCAATTCAGACACTTCTGTTTTGCCTCCATGCTCCAGCAGTAAAAATGGCTGGTCATTTAAATCCTGATAATCCAGTTTTTCTTTTTGGGTCAGAGGATGGTTCACAGGTAAAACTGCTTTATATTCATCGCTTTTTAGCTTGATCACATCAAGATCCGTATTCGCCGGAAGCCTTAAAAAGCCACAGTCTACACGGCCTTCTTCAATCCACCGTTCTACTTCCTCATAATCTCCTAATAACATTTCATAATCAATTCCAGGATAATCCTCCTGAAATTTTGCAAATATATTGGGCAGCCAGTTGATCGCCACACTGGAAAATGTGCCGATTTTTACGATACCGCTTTGAATCCCTTTGATCTCATTTACCTTTCCCTGCAGTTCCCCGAAATCGTTCAATATCCTTCTTACAAATGGCAGGATCTGCTCGCCGGAAGATGTAAGGCACACACCTTTTTTATTGCGCTGTAATAAAACAACTCCCCATTCCTTTTCCAGATCTGCAATCATTTTACTGACAGAAGACTGGGCATAATTCAGGCTTTCTGCCGCTTTTGTAAAACTGCCTTTATCAACGGTTTCAACAAACGCAATGTATTTTAATAAATTATTGTCCATTTATATTCATTCCTTTTTTCGATATGTCTTATCAAATACATTCGCTTTTTCTATTTTATCAACTGTATTACAATGATTCAAGATTATTTTGAACGGATATATTGTTTTGAAAGGATACAGATGTGATGCACTGTAAAGAAAAAAATATAGATATGCTAAACGGCTCTTTATCCAGAAATATCATTTTATTCACTCTTCCCATTGCTCTTAGCAGCATGTTTCAGCAGTTATTCAATGCAGCAGATACTGCTATCGCCGGATTTTTTACCAATCCCTCTTCTCTTGCTGCAGTTGGTACAAATGGCGAGATCATTGCCCTTATTATCTCCTTATCTTCCGGCCTGTCTGTAGGAGTCAATGTACTGATTGCCCATCAGATTGGCCTGAAAAAAACCGATTCCATAGCCTCCACAGTTCAAACTTCCCTGTCCCTTGCTGTCATCATCGGTTTTCTTGGTCTTTTCGTGGGGCAATTCATATCAGTTCCTTTACTTTCCCTTATCAAAACACCCTCAGATATTCTTGATACCTCTGTATTATATCTGAAAATATACTTTTGCGGTTATCCTTTCCTGATGCTGTATAATTTTGGCGCAGCCATCCTGAGGGCATATGGAGACAGCCGCTATCCTTTTATTGCACTTACCATCTCCGGAATTGTAAATGTTTTTCTTAATATAATATTCGTTGTATTATTTAAAATGGGCGTGGCAGGTATTGCTGTTGCCACTGTCTTATCAACCATGCTCTCAGCTGTCCTTATTATTTACCGCCTGAAAACAGATACTTCTGTTTTTCACCTGTCTTTTCATAAATTTGAAATCGATCCGAAAATTGCAATGACGATTCTTAAAATCGGCATTCCCTCAGCGATCCAGGGTGCTGTATTTTGCTTTGCCAATATATTTGTACAGGCTTCTGTAAACAGCTTTGGCGCATATGCCATTGCAGGAAGCACCATTGCCATGAATTTTGAATATTTTGCTTATTATATAATCACCGCATTTGGCCAGACTGCAACTACATTTATCAGCCAGAATCATGCTGCCGGGCAAACGGATCGCTGCAGGAAAATTTTATGGATATGCATGGTTTTCTCTGTTATAAGCAGCATGGTCATTATTGGCCCCCTTGTTATCTTTCGCACTTTTTTTGCCGGCTTTTTTTCAGCAGATCCAAAGGTGATACAGCTTGCCTGCCTCCGTATCATGTGCATCCTTCTTCTGGAACCATTATGCAGTTTATATGAAATCCCGGCAGGCGCATTAAGAGGTGCCGGACATTCTCTGTATCCGGCCGTTGCCACCATTATAGGCACCTGCTGTTTCCGTATCATCTGGATCTGTACCATGTTCAAACAATATAATAGTTTAAAAATCCTGTATATCGCTTTTCCGATTTCATGGTTTTTGACCACATTGCTTATTGCAATCGGATTTATTGTAATCAGACAAAAAAAGAAACCTCTCTGATGAAAGGTTTCTCAAATTCTAATGCGGAAGAGCGCAATGCTTACAAGATCCTTAGTCTTGCTCGTCTGCCAGTTCCGACACTTCCGCATGCTGCATTTCATGGGCTTTTTGTCTTTCGCCCTCGCAACAGATAGAATTATAACAAATCATTTTCTATAAGTCAAGATGTTTTTTAATATTTTTTCGCCAAATTATGAGTCAAATTTTTCCACACTCACTTGCTGATTTCCCGCAGTTTTTTCAATTCGTCAGGCTGTTCACCTGTTCTCTCGCAAGATAACATTACCAGCACTTCTTACATGCCTCGTACCCCTGTGCCACAGCCTGATCCACCGGCATTTCCACTGCCTTGGACGGATTCATGTTCCCGCAGTCCGGCCTGCTGTGATACTTGCTCCCTGTTGCTGAGATCCAGACCTGCTGCTCTGTGCCAGAATCCTGACTGGTGTCTGTCTCTCCTGCAAGTGTTCCAGTGTCATCCGGATTCCCTGGTGTGTAATCGTCACAAGGTGATACATCCCAGGTGATCCCATTTCCTCCAGAATATGCCGTCACAGTCCCCTGTTTGTCTGTGCGGAGCACATGAATCCCCATGGACTGCAGCTTTTCCATGGTATCTGCGTCCGGATGGCCGTAGCTGTTACCGCTGCCGCAGCTGACTACTGCATATTCAGGTACTGCTGCCTGGAGAAGATCCCAGCTGGTGGAACTGGCTGAACCATGATGGCCCACCTGCAGCACCGTGCATTCCAGGTTAAGCCCGGCAGCTACCATCTGTTCCTCACTGCTGTGTTCTGCATCTCCTGTAAATAAAAAGCTGTCCTCTCCATTATCTACCCGGATCACCACAGAGCTGTTATTGCTGTCCTGATCACTGGCCGTCTGAGGTGCGAGTACAGTAAAAGTCCCACTGCCAACAGGATACACATCCCCTACTAACGGATGCTGCACATCCAGTCCCTGCTGTTTTGCTTTATCCATAAAAGAAGCATACAGCTGGGAATCATGTGCATAATCCGGACCTGTCAGATTTTCCACCTGAAAGCTGCTAAGACAGCCTACCAAACCGCTGATATGATCTGCATCATAATGGGAAGCGATCATATAATCCAAATCCTGCACGCCCTGATTTTGCAGATAAGAAACCACATAACTGGATGCATCCCTGCCACCGCCATCATAAAGAAGATTCTCGCCCTCTGACTGCACCAGTATGGAAAGCCCCTGTCCTACATCCAGGAAATGTACCTGCATATCCCCTGCCCATACCATTTTCGGAATGAACAGAAAGAACATAAATATCAATAACCCATTTCTCAGTTTTTTCTTCATTTGTGCCCTCAGATTCTTTTATGTTTTGCGTTTATTGTACCACTATTTTTCAGCAATAAAAATATAAAACATACATATTTATTATTTGTGGCTTTATTTATACACCCTTGTGGATTTTCTGCTTACTGAAGTTCTGCGATCCGGGTGACACCTACATAAATTTCCTGGATTTTGTACCAGGTACTGTAGTCCACGATCCCGGTTTCCGGAAGATCAAAAATGTTCTGAAACTTCCGTACAGAAGCCTTCGTAAGCGTTCCATAAATCCCATCCTCATTTACCTTTGGAAGTGCCGGGTATGCCTGACTGATGGCATTTAACTGCTCCTGGATCTGCAGCACCTTACTTCCAGATGCACCGATGTCCAGATCATACCCTGGCCATGATGCAGGAACTCCTGAGATTTCTTCAGCCACATTGATATACATATCATTCCCATAATAATATCTGAGGATTTCTATAGCAGAATATCCTCTGTCCCCCAGGGCTTTGCTTCCCCATTGGGTCATCCACCCACGGCTCTGGCACTGAACCTTCTGACCGTCACAGTACTGTGTCAGGATCGGCTGGCGCACATTTGGTCTGGAAAGATAGTTTTCAAAAAGTTCATCCACGATCCGGTCAATAGAGTCAAAAATATTCCGTCCCCGGATCCATTTGTGATCATACGCAGTAGATGAAGTAATCGTAAAATCATAGCCTTTATTCCGGTACCACCTGTTATATAGTCATTCAGGATTGGCACGATACAGTAAAATAAACATTGCCAAATCCGGGATTGGATTACCATGCTTGTTAATTATTTTCAAATATGCTATTCTATAGAAAATTCCTGACTACAATTTCTTATTCTATATCAGGCATGGAGGTCACTGAAAATGGAATATGATCTTCCGGATCGGGTTTTAAGAGAGCTTTCTTTTTATGCCCGAAAATATTCCGTCACCAAACTTATATTATTTGGTTCCCGTGCAAGAGGCACGAACACAGAAAGAAGCGATATAGATATCGCGGTATACGGTGGAGATTTTGACAGCTTTTATTGGGATGTAAAAGAAAAAATCAATTCTCTTTTAATGTTTGATATTGTACAGGCAGATTTGCCAATTTCAGATGAACTAAATAAAGAAATTAAAAAGGATGGTGTTGTAATTTATGAAAAAGCTTGATAATTTTTCAAACTGCCTGTCTATACTGAAAAATGCTGATTTTAAGCTTGCAGAAACAAACGATATCTACAGAACAGGTATTATTGGTCAGTTCAACCTTACTTTTGAACTGGCCTGGAAAGCTTTGCAGGAAGTAATGAAAATGCATGGTGTAGAAGGCGCAGCTACCGGATCTCCACGTGAAATTTTGCAACTCGCTTATAAGATCGGTTTTTTGAACGACTCAGCAGTATGGATACTCATGTTAAAAAAACGGAACACATCTGTCCATATATATAACGAAGAGGAAGTTGATGAAATGATTCTCCTTATACGTAACAGTTTCCTGCCTGCTTTTACTAATCTTGAAAAGTTACTTAATGACAAATTAAATGAAGTCCAAAACGACTGGGCATAAATTGAGGGGGCCGACAAGCCCCCTCAACTCATAGTCTCTCTTCTCCATTTTCTCAAAATCACTGTTACAAGAAAATTTATTCTTTACATTCTTTCAACAGTCACTTTACATTTCTTTTTACAGAAAGCAATCCCATATGCCAGTATATTATTTCTGTCCTCATTACGAAGACGTTCATCATAACGTCGCTCCCGTATCTGACTCATTGCCCTTTCACATGCTTTTTCCATACCATCAAATGTCTGTGCATACTTTAACTCAATAATCATCCCTGCATCAGGATTTTCCGGCTCAATCAATATATCTACAAGCCCATCCCCTGACTCTATATTTGACTGGATCAGCCAGTTTGATTCACACCTTAATAGTCCCAGAAGCATTCCGTGATAAAAAATTTCTTTCTCTTCACTCCGAGCCTTTGTATCAAAAATGCTGATTGTGTTCCCAAGAATTCTGGTAAGCTGTTTCTCAATAATTCCGGCATCTCCGTTTTCAAATGCCTGCAAAAGCTCTCTCACCGGTTCCGTATCATGGAGAACTGTATTTTTAAACCACTCCCTGATCTGAAAGATATAAACATCCCGTACCTCTTTGTTTGGAATAATCAGATGATAAACATCCTTCTCTGACTTTCCCTTCTGCGTAAGATAACCAGTTGTAAACAAAATGCTCCAAAGATTATCTATGCTGTTGTCAATCTCATCATAAGTCAGTTCTGTGCGGACAGCTTTTTCAATAGACTCCCCGGTAATCAGACGCTCAATCTCATTCCTAGTAGTTTTATCCGCTTTGGCAATAAATCTTTTTACAAGGTCATTACCACTGGTATTGATCCAGTATAACTGCGGTTCTGCACCTGGCTCCCCAAAAAGTCGGTCTGCATGATTGATCACATCCCAAGGACAATAAACATCCGTATTTCCGAAATGATATCCACCATACCACTCCTTTGTCTCAGCCTGATGGTCGTCCAGATGATAATCTTGCAAAAGCCTGATAACCTCTTCATCAGTAAATCCAAACGGTTCATCAAAATGAGAATCTGTAATAGAAAATACTTTAAAATTAGTCAGTCCTGTAAAAATATTTTCTTTAAAAACCCTGAGACATCCTGTTAAAACGGCAAACTGCAGGGCATTATTCGTCTTAAGGGCCTGCCCAAATAATCCCCGAATCAATGACACCATTTCTTTGTAATAATTATGCTGGAAGGCTTTATCCAATGGGACATCATATTCGTCTATTAAAATAATGGTTTTCTTTTCATAGTACTTATATAAAAGCTGAGATAATATTTTCAGAGAAGATTTCAGTAATTCCTCGTCCATGGAATATTTTCCATCGCACAGCCTGATCAATGTCCTGTACTTTTCTTTTTCATTTTCTGAAAGTTTGTCACTCTCTGCCAGGAAAGAAAAACGCTCTGCTTCCATACCCACTAATTCAGTCAAACGATATCTAGCACTTACAAAAGTAAGTCCGTCCACTTCTTTGAGCGACAGAAATATTACCGGAAACCGCCCCATATATTCTTCACAGAGATTTGATTTTCCTGAAATATAAAGCCCATCAAACAAAGCTTTATCAGCTCCGATTTCAAAAAAATGCTGGAGCATGCTCATATTCAATGTTTTTCCAAAACGGCGCGGTCTGGTAAACAGGTTCACTTCTCCCCACTGTTCAAGTATCTGTTCAATCAGCCGAGTTTTATCCACATAATAAAACTTTTCTTTACGTATCTTTTCAAAATCATCAATCCCTACAGGCAGCTTTAACAGTTCTCCCATTTCTGTAATCACTCCTTCCGTCTGAAGTAGTAGATAAAAATAAATATAACTTGATTTTATCATCTGCCCAGACAAATAGCAAGCGCTGACAAAAGCTCTCAGACTGTTGCTCATATCTCGTTATACAACCTGTAAATTGCCCAATTCCTCCAACGGGATGCGGAACCGTATTGTGACCTGGTCCTCTTTTATGTAGATTTTTTCTACCAGTTTATTGATCAGAATCCTTTTGGTATGAGGATCTGCATCCATAAATACCTGCTGCCACGTAGGAACATTTTCCATGGAAGATTTCCATTCAGAATCGGATCTGTCCATGCTTTCAAGCATCATTTCCTTTTCCTTAATTATTTTTTGCTGCCTGATATGCGCCTGTTTCTGCTTATCTATCAGAGAAATAAGTTCCTCTAAGGACAATGGATATTCCCCGGTCATAGCCTTGGGAATACATTCTTCCATCACATCAATTCGCTTCTGGATTCTGGTCAGTTCCTGCCTTTCTTTTTCCAGTAATTCTTTTAATGCGTTCTTGTCTGCCTGCTTATAAAATACAATTTCTCCAGCCACATCCTTGTTTTTCTGAGTCTTTACTATGTATTCAGAAATGACTCTAAAAATAATTGGTTCAATCTTGTCTGCTCTGTATGCTCCCTTTTCCGGATGGATCACTCCGCTTTCTTTCTCCTGACATTTGTAAAATCCGATCTTGCTGGATCTCTGTTCTTTGGTACGCTTTATTTTCCAGTAATTATACCGGCTGCCATTTGTCATTTTGTGTCCGCAATAACCACAATACAGAACATCTATAAGGGCTAATGTACCTGGATGATTTCGGATAACAACAATATCTGACTTCTTACACTCTTTTGTCCCGGCAGTTCCACCCGCTCTTTTTTTCCGCATATACTGGATCCTGTTCCAGGCATCAGCGTCAACAATGGCGATCCCAGGGTCAGGCTCAACTGCAAGGATCCAATGCTCACTTCCAATCCTGCGGTATTTTCCATCAATCCTGGTTCTCCTGTTATATGCTGTGTATCCCGCATATATGGGATTGGTCAGGATACTGGTGATCGTTCCGGCTTTCCATACATCATTGGGAGCCATATGTCTATATTTTTCATGGCTGTTCAGGATTTTTGCGATTTTTGCAGATCCATATTCTTTTTGTAATGCCTGTTCATAGATAAACCTAACCACCTCACACCGCTCCTGACAGATCACAAGATGCTTCAGCGCACGCCCATGTTTACTGATCTCTCCGGACAGTTCCAGTTTGTATCCGTAGGGTGCTTTTCCACCCATAAATTTCCCCTGCTGCACCAGCTTTTTGGCCGTATCTTTTACCCGCATACCGGTATCTGAACTGCTTTTCTGTGCGTTTCCATAACGCAGTGCCAGCATCATCTGCCCCATAATATCGTCAGATTCCGGAGAAATGCAATGATCCTTCACTGTATAAATATCAACACCATACTTTTTCAGCGACATCACATAAGCGCCAATCTCCCACATACGACGGCCTATCCGGTCATCCTTATATGCAACCAAGATATCATATTCCTTTTTTATTGCATCCTCCAGTGCTTCCTGCAGCACATCCCGGTCTGCAACAGCATTCTTATAGCCGCTGTTGCTCCCTTCAAAATACTCTTTTTTGTCCAGCTGCCAATCCGGGTGTTCCTGAATATATTCTGTCACCAGCTGCCTTTGCACACTTAAGTCTCCATCTGCCTCCAGCTGCTGGTTAGAACTTACCCTTAACAGTATCCGTACCTTCTTCATGTACTGAACCGCCTTTTGACTGGGCCAGCCTTTCTTTCAATGCTCCTGAAAGGATTTTCCTTACCTCCTGCAAGATTCCCGCCGCATCCGCCTCTGTATGTTTGGGAAATTCCAGGAATATCCTTATCCCGGATTCAGAGTTTTTTTCTATACGCACATATTCGCAAACATGTTCAGGATCACAACACATGAAAAATCCAGCCCCTGTCCTTCTTTTTACAGCTGTATTCTTCTGACTCTGATCATATGCATGTCCTGCACAAAAAATGCCAAAAACACCCCGAAATCCTGATAAGCAGTATTAATATCTCAGTCTTTTATTCCTTTATATTTTCAAGGAACTTACGGATTGTCCGGATATAATCCTCCACCTGCAATCTCCTTTTTATATGTATGTGTTGATGTAAATACTTTCAGTTCTTCTGAATATGACATATCTGTGCTTTCTTATAATTAGACAATATGTAATGACCTCCACTTTGTAACAACGTGGATTTACCTGTATAATAAAGTTGTCAAGACAATATAAACAGGGATTACCGCATACAAAG
>ONBN01000015.1 GCA_900316115.1 uncultured Eubacteriales bacterium | reverse complement strand
AACTCTTGGGGAACTGTTCTTCTATCTTGCGGATGAAATGGCAGATATCACTTTTTCACGCTCGTTTTGCTGGTGGGCTGCCCCATTTCCTGCAGTGCATTTACACCCATCAGGTTTCCCGGTGCACCGATAATGGAAAGATTTCCTCCCAGTGCAGCGGCAAATACCAGTGGCATAAGCAGGCGGCTTCTGGAATATCCGGACTCATCTGCTATCCCGCATACCACCGGGATCAGAACTGCTGCTGTACCTGTGTTGGATAAAAATCCTGACATGATCCCTGTGATCACCATGATCGCTATGATCAGTTTTTTCTCTGTCCTGGCAAATTTTGTTACCACACCACCGATCTTATTTGCCATTCCTGTTTCAAATAATGCCTGTCCTACTACAAACATGCCTACGCATAAAATAACATTACTGTTCACATACTGTGAAAAAACCGTTGTTCCATCCAATACTCCGGTTAAATTAAGACCAAGGGCGCAGATCGTTGCTGTCAAACCGAGAGGAATCTTTTCAAGGACAAAACTGACCACAGTGAACGCAAGAAACAGCAGGGTAATTGTTGTTTGTGACATTCTTAAATCTCCTTTCGTTTTTGTAAAGCGCCGGCCGCACGCCTTTCCTTTGTTGACTTTATTATAAAATCCCGGTATCATAAAAACAAATTGTTAGAAAGTATAACCCCATAAAATATTTTTATACTTTACAAATCAAGAAGCTATTTTTATGCAAGTTTACTGTATTCCAGGATTCACATAGATAACTTACTGCTTCTGTGTTACTCTTTATATATAGATGCCAGAGATCATACATCCGGAGGAATTTCATATGACCTTAAATCAGCTTCGTTATTTTTGTACTGCAAGCCGCTGTCACAGCATTACCCGTGCAGCCGAAGAACTGTTTGTTACTCAGCCAACGGTTTCTGTAGCTATCCGTGATCTTGAGATTGAATTCGGTATCAGTCTGTTCTACAGAAAAGGAAATCAACTGATCCTTACAGTTGAGGGTGAACAGCTTTACGAAAAGGCAAATTATATACTTCAATACTGTAACGAAATGCAGGCCGACTGCTCTAGCATGTTCCGAGTCAAGCCACCCCTGCATATAGGGATCCCCCCTATGCTCAGTACTGTCTTTTTCCCTGAATTATGGAATGCTTTTCAGGAACAATACCCGGAAATTCCTGTGCTTCTGGAAGAATATGGTTCAGTGCGTGCCTGTAATCTTGTCCAGGATGATACCCTTGATCTGGCACTTGTAAATATGGAGCAGTATAATATTGATAAATTCCACAATATTCTTCTTGCCAATGATCAGGTGGTATTCTGTGTAGATAAGGAACACCCTCTTGCACACAAAGAAACAGTTACCACCAGGGAAATGGCAAAAGAGCCTTTGATCCTTTTTAATGGAGATTCTGTTCAGAATCAGCTTATAAAGATGCGCTTTGAACTGGACGGCTATACTCCTGATGTTATTATGCGAAGCAGTCAGATCTATACCACTTTACAGTTTTTAAAAACCAGACGCTGTGGCTGTTTTCTGTACACCAGTATGACTGACCGTTTTCCTTCTATTGTCAGTATCCCCCTGCATCCGCCTATCCACATCAAAATCGGTATTGTCTGGAAAAAGGGGAAATATATCCGTAATGATATGCAGATCTTTCTGAATTTCACCAAGAGATATTATAAAGAACATCCGTTGATCACTCCGCCTCAATGACGAATCACTGTCTGTTCCGGTACCATTCCGTATATACACGGTTTAATGTAAAGGACATGATGGCCAGTACATTTGCCCGGATGGTATCGTCCGGCCAGGTGGCATAGATCTCACTGCTTGCCACGTTTTTTATATAATCTCTGTATCGTACATAATAATTGGACGCAGAATTATCATTTACAGGCCCGTCATGAACCACGATGTACTCCGGGATCACCACTTTGCTCAGAACGATCTCTCCGGATTCGTCCACTGGTTTTACTTCTGCCTCTTCAATCTTCGGCGGATAATCCCCGAACAAGGTATGAGGCGGTATCACGATCCGTTGATAAGAGTCAGGTATATTCCGTGCTGCCAGAAGAACCGGCTGTTTTGCCAGTACCTCTGGCAGCACTTCTGTTCCCGCCACCTCTTCATTTTCATATCCTTCCGCTTCCACCTGCACAGTATATTCTGCATATGGCTGTTCTTCCTGATCCGCACTCATACTGTATTCCAAAGGCGGGGATTTCAGTTCCAGTACCGGTGTCTGTCCGGATGCATCTGTCCGTACCTCCTCAATGGTACTGCCCGGATCACCGGTATAAGAAATTCTGATCAGCGCATTTTCTATCGGATGATTGTCTGCACCTGATCTTACTGTTACCTGAAGTTTCCCCCTGTCTATATTTTCCTCCATGGCATGGATTCCTGAAAATGAACGCATATAATCCCTCAAAAAATGCTTTTCAGATTAGCATATGACACCATGCAAAATAATGTTCCTGATTTTTGACAATATAAAAGAGGCCCGGAATTGTCCAGGCCCCATGATCTCGGAGTATATTACGGTTATTCATTTGAACTTAAATATGGACACCTGCCATATCAGTGCTTATCCTTCTTTAAATAAAACCCTGCGCCTGCTGTAGCACACAGAATGACTGCCAAAGCCAGAAGCTGATACCATTTTAACAGGTCTGTAGGATCATCCGTTTTTACAGGCTCTGTTGTGGGAAGACCGCTGATATTCCCTGAACCATCTGCCCCGCTGGCACCTATATCTGCCGGATCCCCGGATCTTTTTGGCGTATTGATCTGTCCCATCAGAACCAGTCTTCCGTTTGTCTCCTCTGTACAGGTAGACAATGCGATCAGGTTGCTGCCCTCTATGGCAGCACCAATGGTCTGGATGGCATTTTCATCCACATACTGCAGCAGGTCATGGATACCCTGTGCATCCAGATCTGTAACATTAAAAATCACCGGATCATATGCGTCCACCTGCATAAGTGCATAAAACTGTATCTGATACTCCGTGCCGTTTACATACAGGATCCCACTTTTGTGCTTTTCAAAATAATCCTTATCCTGATATTTCTTAATATCTCCAAACATGGCGCCATTCTCCATATTATGGCCATACAGGATGGTATAAGGATCCTTAAAATCTGCATTGTTTTCACTGTCCATAAATATGGCTCCTGATGCAGAATACTTGCCATTAACATCTTTATTCACATATTCCAGGTTGTTTTCTCCCTGAAGCACCGGATAATCTATATGGGTATCATCCACAGTCAGCCAGGCTTTTACATCCGGATTCAGCTTCTGCAGCTGCATAAATCCGGAGCCTGCGCTCTCAGTACTGCCAACCGGCTTATATTGGAGAAGTTCTTCTGATGCATAGGCATTCTTATAAAGCAGGAACGTATCCCAAAGCGAATAACCGCCAAATGCAAGCAGTACAACTGCCAGAAGCACAAGGCAGAGATTCAGCAGCTTATTGCCTGCACGGGCAGTCTTTATAAGCGCCTTTCTCATCATCCTCACTCCTTTCGTCTTTTACGTTTTCTAATAGATCTATCTTGCTCTTTACTTTTCCGGTTTTTCCTTTTTCTTTCCAACATGTACTGCAAAAATGCTAAGAATGGCAATACCAACCATTAAAACATAAGGCAGCACATTGCGGACAATACCTGTAGGTGATACCGCATTTTTCGTATTTGTAAAAATAACCCTGTTTTCATTTTTTCCCATAAGCTCTTTGGTGCTGTCTGCGGAAGTAGAGGTACCAGTAGTAATCGTTCCTGTGGCAGCCCCTTTATTAATCTGATGAGTAGTTGTATATCCCTCACCTTCATCAATATTTTCCGTGATCTTGTATGAAACTGTGGACGGAACACCTGTGATCACATAGGTACCTGTAGAGTTATTCAGCTGGATCCCTGTTACAGAAGCAGTGCCGTTTTCATCCAGAACCACCGGTGCTTCCGCTGTATCTGTTCCGCCGTTTCTGATCACACAGGTAAAGCTGGTGCCTGCAGGTCCTGTAAACGCAAGGGTAAAATCAAACTTCCTGCTAAGATCTGCCATTGAACCCTCAACCTTCTTTTCAAGAGACAGGGAATAGGTTTTGTAAGTACTGGTATATCCTTCAGATTTTGCCACCTCTCCGTAGGTATAGCCGATCTCACCATGATTAACGGTCTGCGCCGGATTCACAATCTCCTTCTTAACCACATAACTGGTTACAGACAGACTGCCATCTGCATTTCTTGTTACATAAGCATCCAGATACCGGTTCGGCTCTGCGTCATTTGTAATATCTGCATTTCCAGACGGACTGGCATTCACAACATACCTGTAGATCCCTGGCTGGGTAAAGGTAACTCCTGCAAAATCCACAGTAATATTCTTCACAACCTTTGAGCTGCTGACTGTATCCGCAGAAGAAAAAGCCTCTCCCTGGATGGTTGGTGCTGTCACATTTCCCTGTGCGTCTGTTACAACAACCCCTGCCTTTACTTCTGCATTTGCAGAAGATTCAGCAACTGCTGCTCCTGCTGCAATAGTATAGTTAAAAGTCACTCCCGGTACAGAAGCCCCCACAGCCTCTGTCATGTCCAGTGCCTGTGAAAACACTGCCTTGTTGTCTGTTGCCTGAGGCGCCTGCTCTGCCCCATATACTACGGTACTGCCAAGAAGCATTACTGCTGCAAGCACTGCTATAATCCCATTTTTCCTCATTTCGCTTTTCCTTTCCCCTTTATCTTTTTTGTAAAACATATCCTCGCTTCAAGATCAAAGATCATTTCTTCTTAGTATGGAAATTACCTTGCCCTTTACCTCTTCTTTGGAAATACAGCCAAACCAGCGGCTGTCTTTTCCCCCTTCCCGCATATCAGAAAGCACGAAAAACTGATCAGTTCCTACAGTCAGCGGATAGCTTACCTCACTGTCGTATGGCAAAGTTTTAAAATAAATCCTGTTCTCCTGTACTGTACTGCCATTCACCTTCAGGGCTCCCTGATCTGTAATCTCTACTGTATCGCCACTTCTTGCGACGATACGGCCTACATATAGCTGCCCTTCTTTTATATAAACAAGTACATCCTCATTGTGCCATGCAGAAGGCAGACGATAATATAACATCAGATCCCCTGCGGAAATCCTGGGGAACATATCATCATTTGGTGCCTGCGCCAGTCCAAAAATCACCCCAAACAGAGTAAACATGATCACAAGAAACAGCAACAGCTTGATCAAAAAGCCTTTTACCTCTTCCATCAGCTTTCCCTGTGCCTCCTTTTTCTGCTGTGGAAATATCCCATTCCCACAAGGAGCAGTGCTCCCACGGCTGCAAGAAGCACATATGGAAGAATATTTCTTTTTACTCCTGTATATGCCACTGCGTCCAGCACATTGATAAATGTAACGACTGTGTTCCGGGTCATTTTGCCACCAGTCCAGGAGTCACCCTTTACTACAGGTTCATCATCCACCTGATAGCTTACTGCGTATCCTGCACTTACACTTTCCTCTTCTGATACACTGCACACAGAGTTTTCAGGAACAGCTATATTGATATGCTCTCCATGCTTTAACCGGAAGTGATAGGATCCATCTCCTTTTGCATGAAGAACCTGTTCCCCATCTTCCCCATAAGAAACCGTAAGATCATCGGCATAGGCATTTTCCCTAGAATCCTTTACCCTAAGTGTAAAGTCAAACCGCTTGTCTGTATCTGCCAGATTTCCTTTTACCTGCTTCTTTACAGTCAGGATCTTCTCAGTAACCTGAACAGATGCATCCACGATCCCATCTGCAGTAACCCAGGCATGGGCATCTTCATTATAAACCGTTACTGTAGATACTTTATTCTTTATATTGATCTTATACACAGAATCATTCAGTTCATAAAACCTGCTGTCTGGGAACTTTGTCTCTTTCATGTAATAGGTGCCGCCCTGATTCAGAAGACTGTTACGTATGAAAATGATCCCTTTGTCGTTGGATGTACAGGTAAGGCTTGTTCCTGCTGCAGTCATAACCGGCTGTGTACATGCCTCATCTGTGTAAAAAGTAAATTCTGCGCCAGGCAGTGGATTGTTATTCTCATCATACTTATAAATCAGGATCTGCCCATGATCCAGCATATTGGAGACCACATAGGACAGATGTTCCTGCCCTTCCCCATCTGTCACAGTAGTTCCTTTTGAGGTCAGCACAATATAATCCGCATACCCATCCGGATACATGGTATCGTAATCTACAGTACCGATCCTGGTTTCTTTCACTGTGTATACTGCCTTTTTCAGGTCTACCATCTGGGGAACCGTCCAGGTACAGGTCCAGCCTGCCACCTTTTTGCTGCTCCAGCCAAGCACCGCTTCTTCATTGGTCTGCACATAATTTCCGGTTCCATCCAGCATGACTGTATCAACAGCAACACCGTTTCGCAGAAGCTGTATGGATACACTGGTCTGCTCACTGTCTGTCAGCCAATCCTTTGTAACAGAAACCAGCTTGTCTACGGATTTGTTTTTCAGTCTCCAGGTAGTAACATCATCTTCTCCGTAGTCCAGCCGTCCGTTTACCCTGACGCCTGCATCATTCTTGCTGATCACCGTATCTGTAATCTGACCGTTAAGCACTGTTACCCGTCCGGATACCTGCCCATAATCACCAGAAGCATCATATCCGGGAGGTGCCTCCTCTTCCAGGGTAAACTCATAAGTACCGGTTTCCAGATAATTCAACCACAATATGCCGTCTTTTCCTGTTTCCAGTACAGTCTGCACATCCGAACCAGGTGTATGGATCTGATACACACCGCTTGTAAAACCATCAGCAAGGCAGATTCTGTCCTTGCAGTCCACATATTTGCCGTCCTCTGTAAGAACCTGGAATTTTTCAATATTAAACCGGATCCCAGGCAGTCCGTGCCCGGTTGTATAGTCTACCTTTTCCAGGGAAAGTGTATATGTTTTCTTGTAGGTATTCCGAAATTCCACTCTCTGAAATACCTGATTATCCAGTATATCCTCTGGATAGGCTTCTACTGAAATATTCTGTATTCCTGTATCCGGGTCGTATTTTTTCCAGGTACAGTTCCCTGTTTTTCCATTCTGGATCTGATATTCTGCACTGGTAGAATACACTACCCCGTTCTCTGTGCCAGTATAAATATAATTCTCTTCTGTTACAGAATAAGTGGTAGTAGGCTGTACATCTATCACCCAGGTATACTTTCCTGTATCACTGTCGTATGAAGAGTAGCCTCCCGGATTATCCTCTGTAACAGGTTCCAGATTCAAAGTATGCTCTACAGTATCAAGCTGTGGATCATCCGGAACTACTTTAATGGAATAACCATTGTTTTTGACAGCCTGTATAGCAAGTTCTTCGCCCGCAAAAATCTTGGTAACAACCAGCTTGCCCTTCTTCCTTGTAAGCACTCCATCAATATGCCAGTCCCTGGTATTCGGATTTCTTTTAAATACATTCCATCGGATGGTAAATTTATCCGGTGTGATCTCGCCCCACTTAAGCACTTCCGTACCAACCACATAAGGACTGTCTTTATCATCTGCCGGATTGCCATATTCCCTGCGTACAGCAGCAATGGCCTCCTCATCCGTAGGAAAATGTGCAAGCCGGAACCATAGATCCAGATTACGGTCATCATCCTTATACTCTACTGCCAGTGTTGCCAGCTGCCGGATCTGGCTGTCAAATTCCGGAAGGGCACTGCTAAATACGTCCATGTCCGTGATAGGCTGCCCTTTCCCGATACTGTCTACAGCACTTCCGTCACTGTCCCCACCGAAAATGCAATACTTTATATTCGGCATGACTTTATGAATATTGTCAGCCGTTACATATGTATTTCCATTGCCTTCATCCACAAAATGTGTGGCAAAAATACTCTTTGAAAAATTGTCTTTCTGGGTCTGCCCGTAATTCTCATTACCGCCCAGATTCACATAGAAAGAAACCGAAGCAAAATTATTCCCGGATTCACACAGCCACCATTCCGAAATCAGCGTAATCGTGCCATCTGCTTCTGCCTAACTGCTTAACTGGGCTGCTGTGATCTTCTCACCCTTATGGATCAGATGGGTATTGCCCTTTTCATCAGCCAGTCTCCACCCTCCAAAGGTATAAGTATACCTGGGATTAGCCCTTGTATTATCCCCACTGTAGGTGAGGGTCTGCCAGTAATGGCTTTCCAGATCCAGAGGTGTATAGCTTCCCTCTTCATCTACCGTAAAATCAGATACCTGATAGGTAATACATGGCTGCGAAGCGGAAAGATCCGTAGTAAAGGAGTCATAAGTGCCAGTTTCCAGCACAGGGTAGTGCCCTTCCCTGGTGTCCCAGTAGGAACCATCCGATGCATGTCCTGCTTTCATCTTATAAACCAGATGATAACTTTTATTCTCATCAATAGGTAAAATCCTGTAGCTCTGGCTTACGCCGGTAAGAGTAACGGTAGTGGTATGATTATCCGGATCTGTGGTAATATCCACATTCGGATTGTTATCTCCTTTTGTATAAGTGCTGCCATCCATTCCCTCACACACCCACAGAATGTCACCGCTGCCATCTGCCTTGGTATTGTTTAATGTGATCTGATAGCTTCCCCCATCCTTCACATACTGGCTGATCAGAATCGGATCACCTTCACTATATACCATGTTACTGTGATCCTCTACTGCAATATCATATCCCAGTTCTGCGATCTGCATAGACATGTAAGAGTTTTCCAAACTGGTAAACCATTTGTTCTGTATGTCAAAGCCCAGGAATCCTCCATTAGCCTGTCCCTGATTCTGTAGTAGGCTCCAGAATGCATAAGCGTCTGACTTCTTGTATATCTTAAACGCCAGAGGGGAAGCCGTAGTTCCAGCCTTTGCAATATAAGGCATCCCTGCCCAGTACACATTCAGTCCCAGATATTTCTGGATCCCATCTACTGTAGAGCACAAAGAAGAGCTGTCTGCCTCATATTTCCAGATACATGCAGGATCATCGCCAAAATCTACCCCATCCTCATTTATTGCAAGAATCCGTTCCTTTACGCCGCCCTGTTCATTGCCGGCCGGCGCTGCCATCCCATAATTGGTATCGCCATCTATATAATAGATAATGTAGTTCATGCCATCTTTCAGAGAATAAAGTTCCTCTTCTGAAACCTGGGTACTTTCTGCTTCTGTTGCATCTGCATCGACTACATCTGTTACATCTGTATATTCTTCTTCAAAAATATCTGCAGGTTCTGATTCTTCCTCTACATCTTCCACTGCTTCTTCATCCGAAGCAGATACTTCTTCCCCTGCATTTTCATCAGGATCTACATCCATCGCATCCTGGATATTTTCATCTGTATTTACATCCTGCTTTGTGTCATCCTCTGCATTCTGATCCGGATCCCCTTCATCCGAAAAAATATCCTGTTCTTTTTCATCCTCATTATTTTCCTCTTCCGTGATCTCTGATGTATCACGGAAGATTTTCTCTGCTGCTTCCTCTGCGGTTACAGCATTGCCAATGTACGGGAAAATCATAAAAAAGATCAGGCATACTGCAATGATTTTTTTCTTCATTTCCTTTTCCACTCTTTTCGCTGATATCTGTTTAAAAAATCTTCAAAAGGTCATTATACATGACCACAACCATCAATAGCATAAGAAGCATCAGCCCTGCAAAATGAACCATCCCTTCCACCTGACGGTTCACCGGCTTTCTCCTTACTGCCTCGATCACCAGAAATACAAGCCTTCCTCCATCCAGTGCAGGGATAGGAAGCAGGTTCATAACTCCCAGGTTTGCAGAAAGAAAGATTGCCATATAGATCATATTTACCCACACTGCAAGTAATCCTTCTTTTTTGCTTTGTTCATAGGTGGTTCCAATGGCATCCACCACACCTACCGGTCCGCTCAGATCCTTGATCCCCAGATGCCCGGTGATCAGTTCTTTCAGGCTCATAATCGTAGAACGGATCAGATACTTCACTTCATAGGCACTGTATTTCAGGACTGACATCCCTTGGGTCTTCTGATAACCGCCATTATAGGAAAAGCCAAGATCTGGTGTACGGTATTCCTTTGGCGTAATGGTGGCATCATATTCCAGTCCATCACGCTCATAAGTAATCTGTACAGGCTCATTGGAAAGGGGGTGTTCGTCAATATAAGCCTGATATTCATCCCCATCTGCCACAGTCACTCCATTAATAGATGTGATCACATCTCCTGCCTGAAGTCCTGCCTCCTCCAGTGGCATCCCTGAGATCAGGGATTCCACCTCCATAGATGATGCATCACTTCTGTTAAAGCCAAGCAGGTATCTGACAGATACATCCGGCTTAAAGGCCAGATCGATCTCCTCTCCGTCACGCTCTACCGTCATGTGCACAGTCTTATCTTCCTGTGCCGGATTAAAATAAGTATACAGGTACAGATCTCTGGAAAGATCAATGGTATATCCTTCATATTTCGTGATCTCATCTCCTGCCTGAAGCCCTGCCTTTTCTGCGGAAGAACCAGTCTCCACATTCAGTACCTCTGCTGGATCATACCCTACCAGGGACACCATGATCACAGAAAGTACAAATGCCAGGATAAAGTTAAACACAGGTCCCGCTGCCACCACTGCGATCCGTCCCCAAACAGGTGCAGCATTAAAGGTACCGGGTCTGTCATCCTCCATGTCCTCCCCGAGCATAGCGCAGGATCCTCCAAGAGGAAGCAGCTTCAGGGAATACCTGGTGCCGCCTTTTACAGTGCTAATAAGTCTTGGTCCCATACCCAGAGAAAATTCAGTAACTACGATCCCGTTTTTCTTTGCCAGAAGGAAATGTCCCAGCTCATGAAACAGGACAATTGCGCTGAAAATAATGATTGCCAGAATGATTTTCAATCTACCACCTGCTTTCAATCCACTGATAAGTTTCTTTTTCCACAGCCAGGATCTGATCCAGATCCGGATGAGGGATCACTTTATGTCTTTCCATAGACTGCCCGATAATCTCATAAATATCCAGGAAACGGATCTTTTCCTGAAGGAACATTCTCACTGCCAGTTCATTGGCTGCATTAAAGACGGTGGGCATGCTTCCCCCTGCCTGTGCTGCCTTAATAGCCATAGGCAGACCCAGGAATGTATCCATATCCGGTTCTTCAAAGGTGATCTGCTTTAACTTGTGGAAATCAAGGCGTTCTCCATCCAGATAGCGCCTCTGGGGATAATACAGGGCATACTGGATCGGCAGACGCATATCAGGCGTGCCAAGCTGTGCTATCACGGCCCCATCTTTAAATTCTACCATGGAATGGATAATACTCTGTGGCTGTACCACTACCTGGATATGGTCAAGATCCATATCAAACAGCCATCTGGCTTCCATTACCTCAAGACCTTTATTCACCAGGCTTGCAGAATCTACCGTGATTTTCTGTCCCATAACCCAGTTGGGATGCTTTAATGTGTCTGCTACAGTTACATGCTCCAGTTCTTCTCTTTTCTTCCCACGGAAAGGACCGCCGGAAGCAGTGATGAGAAGCTTATGGATCTCTTTTTTATTTTCTCCGTGGATTGCCTGGAAAATCGCACTGTGCTCACTGTCTACAGGCAGGATCTGTACACCCTTCTCTTTTGCAAGGGACATGATCAGACGTCCGGCTGTTACCAGTGTTTCTTTATTGGCAAGGGCAATATCCTTCCCTGCCTGGATGGCTTCCATGGTAGGACGTATCCCGATCATCCCTACCACAGCCGTTACCAGGATATCCGTCTCTTCCATCCTGGCCAGCTGAAGCAGGCCTTCCATGCCGGAAACCACTTCTACAGGCAGATCAGCGATCCGTACCTTAAGATCCTTTGCAGACTGTTCATCCCATACAGCTACCAGCCTGGGATGAAACTCACGCACCTGTTCTTCCAGCTTCAAGATATTTCTCCCGGCACTGATGCCAAGAACCTGTATATCTTTATTTGCCCGGACCACATCCAGTGTCTGGGTGCCTATGGATCCGGTAGATCCCAAAATTGCTATTTTTTTCATGAACATACACCCTTTCTTTATATAAGGATCAACCCAGGATCAGGGTTGCCAGATAGTAAATCACCGGTGCTGTAATGATCACACTGTCAAAACGGTCAAGGATCCCGCCGTGTCCTGGGATCAGTTTGCCGTAATCCTTAATCCCCTGATTTCTCTTGATGGCAGAAGCTGCCAGATCTCCTACCATGGAGATCAATGCACCAACAGCACAGATCATAGCATACTCTGCTACTTTGCCACCGGTAGCTGCTGCATACAGCGCACCCAAAAGGGCTGCACCAGCCACACCACCTACGGCTCCTTCAACGGATTTCTTCGGGCTTAATACAGGGGCCATCTTATGCTTACCGATCAACATACCTGTACAGTATGCACAGGTGTCGCATCCCCAAGAGCATAAAAAGATCAGCCATACAATGTATTTACCATCCGTAAGGTTACGGGTAAGGTAAATAAAGGAAAGCATAACAGCAACATAGACGATCCCGAAAAATGCTGCCATCACTTCTCCTGCCTGAAATCTTGGATATGTAAACACATATACAAAAAGCAGAAGGATCAGGGCAAGGATCACTCCCATCATGCCATATTTCTCATAACCTGCTGTCATGGCAATATAATATACCACAGCCCCCACATAGCCTGTGATCTCCAGAAGCGTAAATTTCTCTTTATGGACCTGCATGGCCTTGTATAATTCCTGCATACCGATCAGGGATATCCCAAGAAGTGTGAAAAACAGTATATAGCTGCCGCTCATGATCGTAAGAAGAGCCACTGCCACCAGCAGGATCCCACTTATAAGCCTAGTTTTAAACATTCTGCTCCTCCTTTACCCCGCCGTATCTTCTTTCTCTTTGATTATATTTCTCAATGGCTCTGATTAATTCTTCTTTATCAAAATCCGGCCAGGGAACATCTGTAAAATAAAACTCTGTATATGCCAGCTGCCACAAAAGGAAATTGGACAGACGCAGCTCACCACTTGTGCGGATCAGAAGATCCGGATCCGGTACCTCTGCAGTATCCAGATAGCCTTCAATGGTCTCCTCTGTGATCTGTGCAGGAATCAGCTTACCTTCTGCAGCATCCTGGGCCAGTCTTCGCATACCTCTGGTGATCTCATCCCTGCTGCCATAATTCAGTGCGATCTGGAAATACAGCTCATCATAATCCTTGGACACATCCTCCAGATAACGGATCCTTTCCTGGATCACATCATCAAACACAGAAGTATCTCCAATGATCTTCACTCGCATCTTATTTCTTTCTGCTATTTTTACACACTTTTTCAGATAGCTTCTGAAAAGCTTCATCAGTGCTTCCACCTCATCCCTGGAACGCTTCCAGTTCTCTGTGGAAAATGCATACACTGTCAGATATTTGATTCCTAGGTCTTTTACATCATCACAAATGGTTTCCAGGTTGGCGCAGCCTTTTACATGCCCGTAAGTCCTTGGCATGCCTTTTGCTTTCGCCCATCTGCCATTACCATCCAGAATGATTGCTACATGATTGGGCACCTTCATATTTTTCTCCTTCGCTATATCGCAGTACAAAAGGACTGCTGCAAACAGACAATGCCTTATTTGCAGCAGTCCTCCCTTATATAATGCTTATACTGTCATAATTTCTTTGGATTTCTTATCAACTGCAGCATCTACATCCTTGATATACTTATCTGTCAGTTTCTGGACTTTATCTTCAAGTTCCTTTACTTCGTCTTCGGAAACATCTTCTTTTTTCAGTTTCTTGAAGGCATCATTGGCATCCCGGCGGATATTGCGGACAGCGACCTTCGCAGCCTCGCCCTTTTTCTTAACATCCTTTACAAGCTCTTTACGACGGTCCTCTGTAAGCTCTGGGAAAAGGAGACGGATCACCTTGCCATCATTGCTTGGATTCAGTCCCAGGTCAGAGCAAAGGATTGCTTTCTCGATCTTCTTGATCAGGCTGTTCTCCCATGGCTGGATCTGGATCATACGTGCTTCCGGAACTGTAATATTGGCTACCTGCTGAATCGGGGTAGGTGTTCCATAGTAATCTACAGTCAGCTTATCAAGGATGTGCGGATTGGCGCGTCCTGCACGGATGGTTGTAAGCTCTGTCTCAAAACCACTTAAGGTCTTTTTCATTTTGTCCTCATATTTCTGAATTCTCTCGTCCATTGTTCAATCTCCCTCTCCTGTTATTCTCTATTTTCTACACGGTTACTTTTGTACCGGAGAATTTACCATGAACAGTATTCACAATGCTGTTTTCTTCTTCAAGACCAAATACCAGCATAGGCATCTTCTGCTCCAGACACATGATAGATGCTGTAAGATCCATAGCAGCCAGCTTCTTGTCAACCACTTCCTGTATGGAAATCTCATCATACTTCACTGCTGCCGGATTCACCTTAGGATCGCTGTCATAAATACCATCCACTGCCTTTGCAAGAAGGATAGCATCTGCACCGATCTCCACTGCACGGAGTACAGTAGCTGTATCTGTTGAAAAATAAGGATGTCCTGTACCGCCTGCAAAGAAAACGACCTTGCCCTGTGCAAAGCTCTCCTCTACGCTGTCCTCAGAGTACAGCTTTGTAAATGCGCCACAGGTAAACGGTGTATAAACTTCCGTGGAAAGACCTACGTATCTGCAGATATCAGATACATAAATGCAGTTCATAATGGTAGCAAGCATGCCGATCTGATCTGCCTTGCAGCGGTCCATAGCACCGCTGGTGCGTCCTCTCCAGAAGTTACCGCCTCCGATCACAATACCTACCTGAAGGCCTTCGGATACGATCTGATGGATCTGCTTTGCAACACCGATCACAGTAGCCTCGTCAAAGCCTGTCTTCTTGGGGCCTGCCAGTGCCTCACCGCTTAATTTTAATAACACTCTTTTCATTTCCATTGTAAAACCCTGCCTTTGCTTCTGATTATTCTCTATTCTATGCAGTCTGCTCTATGGCAATATATGTTACCATACACCTGCAACGATCTCATTGCCGCTTTCATCTACAGTTGTGGAAACTGTGAAAGACGGATAATAATGATAACCTGTCTCTCCGGTCTCCGGCTCATTCTGATAATCGCTGCCCTGCGGCTCTCCGCATGCTGCGATCAGGCTGTCCAGGGACTGCCCGATATACTGCTCTGCCACACTGGCACTGCTGTCAGATGGATCTGTATTATTGGGATCAGGAGCAGGTGTAGGAGCTGTGGTGGCTGACGGCGCAGAAGTCACTGCCGGAGTAGGTGTGGCATCTGTATTACTGCTGTCACTGCCATCTGTACTCTCTCCATTGTCATCGATCAGCCCTAATCTCTTCTTAACCTCTGTAAGTGTGGATGTCTCCTTCTTGCTGCTGCCTGTAAGGTAAGTAGCATACGGAATAGAAGAATCTCCTGAGCCATCCATCTTCAATGTGATCTGGCTGATATTCTGAAGCGGGATCTTCCTGAAGAAGCACTCGCTCTTATTCTCATCTGTATAGGAAATACGGATATCATAGCTGGAAACTGTATTGCCGGAAGCATCCTTGGCATCCTTCTCAAAGTAGTACAGAGCCTTGTCTCCATCCTTCAGGGTAAACATGCCATTCACAAGGTCATCACCCCAGTCATCATCATCAGAATTAGGACGGATATAGATCCTTGCCACCTCAGAGCCTGTCTTATTGATCACAACAACCTTGGAAGATGTGCTTGTCTTCTCTCCCATAATATTGGTAATGTCTTCATCTGTGCTCTTCTCCATGTCCACCAGTCCGGTGTCACTGCCGGAAGAGCTGTCAGCCTTCTGGTCGTCTGATGCAGGAGCCACTGTCACCTGCGCCTCAGACTGCTTCCCATCGTCTGTGCTCTTTTTCCCACATCCACATCCGGCTGCAGCTGCCACACAGACAAGCAGCCCTGCCAGGATCAGATAACGCTTTTTCATAATATATATACCTCCCGAAAATTGGATAGATAATCAAAAATAAAACCCGGATGTCAAACCTGCCATCCAGTAAAAATACTATTTTATTATTACAGAGTATCCCCATCTTGTCAACCAACCCTGGCAGGATTTCATACAATTTTTAGACTTTTCATTACTGTAAACGAAATGGACAGTAACCTCTTTTCCACGGAAATAATCCTGCTAAAATCCTGTTTTCATACGGTTTTTCCTCATATTTTTCCTGAGGATCCCGGCCTCATGTCTGCCCTTTTCTGCCTCTGTGCAGGTCTTAAGTCCTGGCACCTGCATAGGATGCTCATTTTCATCCATTGCAACCATAACAAAGAACGCACGGTTCACAGAATAGCGCATGCCGTCTGACCGTTCCACATACGTATCGATCTCCACTTCCATAGAAGTATTTCCTACACAGGTAACATATCCGATCAGTACCAGAAGCTCCCCTTCATAGGTAGCTTCTTTGAACTGCAGATTGTCAATGGCTGCCGTTGTCACACGGTTGGTGCCTGCATGACGCATGGCTACCACACTGGCCACCTCATCTGCCCATTGCATCAGCATACCTCCAAACAGACGCCCACCTGCATTTAAATGCTGATGCATGATCAGATGTACCTGTTCTGTCCTTGAATCCGCCACTGTACGAACCAGGCGTTCCTTGTCCTGACTTTTATTTTTCTCCATGAATCCTGCTTTCTCCATGCTGCCTCCATCAGTACAGATTCTTTACCTTAAAGTCTCGTTCAGCCTCTCGTCTCTGATCTTTCTTGGCAATATCCTGACGCTTGTCATACAGTTTCTTTCCTCTTGCCATTCCGATCTCCACTTTCACAAGGCTGTTCTTAAAATAAACCTTTAACGGAACAAGTGTAAGTCCTTTTTCTTTCAGCTTTCCTTCGATCTTATTGATCTCATATCTGTGCAGAAGAAGCTTTCTTACCCTAAGAGGATCCTTATTAAAAATATTACCTTTTTCATAAGGGCTGATATTCATACCATATATGAACATCTCCCCTCTTTCTGACCGGACATAGGATTCTTTAATACTGCATTTCCCCATGCGGAGAGATTTTACCTCTGTACCAGCCAGTGCGATCCCGGCTTCATAGGTATCTTCTATAAAATAATCATGAAAGGCTTTTTTATTGTTTGCGATCAGCTTGATCCCAGGTTTCTTTGCCATTGGCTCTCTCCCTTCCTTTTATTACTTTTACGGATTGACCACTGTAAAATCCACAGTTTTCAGGAATGTATCTGCATCTGCTACCCGGACTTTTACCTTCCGTCCAAGCCGGTATACCTTCCTGGTCATGTCACCCCTAAGTTCATAGGTTTCTTTATCAAATGTATAATAATCATCTCTCAGTGTATTCACATGCACAAGTCCTTCCACTGTATTCGGAAGTTCCACATAAAAGCCCCAGCCTGTAACCCCGGAAATGATCCCTTCATATTCTTCTCCCAGATGATAGGACATGTATTCTGCTTTCTTCAGCTTGTCAGACTCACGTTCTGCCTCATCTGCCCTGCGCTCACAGGCGCTGGACTGCTGCGCCACATCCTCCAGGATCTCCTGGTAATGCTCTGTCCTTCCTTCCCGGATCAGCCTTCCCCTTAAATTATCCTTAATGATCCTGTGGATCTGAAGATCCGGATACCTGCGGATAGGAGACGTAAAATGGCAGTAATACTTCGCTGCCAATCCGAAATGGCCGCTGCATTGTGTGGTATATCTGGCCTGCTTCATAGTACGAAGTGTAAGACGGCTGATCTGAGGCTCATTCTCCAGTCCCTGGATCTGCTCAAGGATCTGCTGGATCTCCTTTGGTGTGATCTCCTGTCCCATTTTCTGTACAGCCACTCCCTGATTACGCAGAAGCGTCAAAAGACTTTCTACTTTCTCAGGATCCGGGTTGTCATGTGTCCTGTATACAAAAGGCTTTCCCTCTTTACAGTATTCTTCTGCCACTGTCTCATTGGCCATCAGCATAAAATCCTCAATGATCCTGGTAGCCACATTTGCTTCATAAGGCTTTACATCTATCGCCCTTCCTGCTGCATTCAGGATGATCTTGCTTTCAGGGAAATCGAAATCAATAGATCCCCTGTGATGCCTGCCCTCCCGGATGATCCCGGAAAGCTCCTTCATAAGGAAAAACATGGGAACCAGTTTGGCATATCTTTCTTTTGCCTTAGGATCCGTATCCTCCAGAATATTCTTAACATCTGTATAACTCATCCGCTCATCCACACGGATCACGGTCTCTGCGATCTGATAGGATACCCTCTTTCCTGAAGAATCAATATCCATCAGACAGGAAAGTGTAAGACGGTCCTGCCCCTGATTCAGAGAACAGATCCCATTGGAAAGCCGCACCGGCAGCATAGGTACCACACGGTCTGCCAGATAAACACTGGTTCCCCGCTTTAAAGCCTCCCGGTCCAGCGCACTGCCGCCCTGCACATAATTGCTTACATCTGCAATATGTACTCCCAGGTGGTAGATATCTCCTTCTTTTGTCAGGGAAATAGCATCATCCAGATCCTTTGCATCCTCACCATCAATGGTAACTGTCTGAAGATGGGTCAGATCCAGCCTGCCCTCCCGGTCTGCATCCAGCACATGATCCGGCACCCGGTCTGCCTGACGCAGCACCTTATCTGGAAATTCACTGGGGATCCCGAAGCTTTTCACAATGGCAAGAATGTCTGTACCAGGTGCTTTAATGCTTCCCAGATCCTCGATCACCTTTCCTTCCGGGCTTTTATTCTTCGTACCATAGTCAGTGATCTGGACAACTACCTTGTCTCCGTCCCTCACTCCCTTAGAATCCTTCTTGGGGATGAAGATATCTTTGGAAAATCTGGGATTGTCGCTAAGTACAAAGCCATAATCCCGGTTATTCTGATAAGTACCAACGATCTGGGTGGTGCCTCTTTCCAGGATCTTCACAACAGCGCCTTCCCTGCGCTTGCCCTCCTCTGGCTCCCTGGTCACGACCACCACAACCCGGTCCTGATGCATGGCTGTGCCTGTATTCTCCTCTGGAATATAAATATCATCTTCCAGTTCTTCTGTCTCTACAAAGCCAAAACCTTTGCTATGTCCGATAAATGTTCCCTCATACCTTGGCATATCCCCGGTGTCTTCCTGAAAACGGTTCTCAGACTGCCTCTTTTTGCCCCAGGTCTTCTCTTTCCCGCTTTTAGATTCTTTTGCAGACCTTGTCCCTTTTGCAGATTTTGATTCATTTTCCCTGATTTTATTCTTTTTCTTTTTACCGGATACTTTGGAATATCTGCCCTTTTTGTCCAGCTGGGCTTTGCCCTCCTGCTCCAGTTCGTCCAGCACCTGCCAAAGCTCTCTTTTTTCCTCTTTTGACAGACCAAGCAAAGAGGCCATTTCCCGCAGCCGCATAGGCTTGTAGACCGGATCTCCCATTAGCTCCAGTATGAATTTTTTCCTTTTGTCTGTATTATTTTTTCCGCTCAAAATATCTCCTTTGATAAAAAAAAGGCTGTTGTTATATGCAACAGCCTTTCCCATTTACTAACTTATACACAATGTCCACAGCATAAAGCTGTAAAACCTGCGGCTCGTCCTGTCACTGGAATATTAGAAATTCAGGTTCAGAACTACAGCAAGCACAAAGAACAGAACTCCCATCAGGGTAGTTGCTTTAACAAGTCCGCCTTCCATGGTACGTCCCTTGTTCTTTCCCCAGTAGGTATCTGCTACTCCAGCAATTGCGCCCAGTCCCTGAGACTTTCCCTCCTGCATCAGGACTACTACGGTAAGGGCAATACAATCTATAACAAAAATAATTGTTAATATCGTTCTTAAAATCTCCACTCTGTTACACCTCCTAATCAACTGCTCTTCATTGTATCATAGGTAAAGTGGGATTTCAACTGTTTTTCCAAAATGTTTTCTCAAAATATTTCAGAAAATATTATCTTAAAAAGTTAAAACAATTAAAGAAATGGATTCTGATACACTGCCAGTTCTCCCAGATGCTCATGGATCCGAAGAAGCTGGTTGTATTTGGCATTCCGCTCAGATCTGCAGGGTGCTCCTGTTTTGATCTGCCCTGCTCCTGTTGCCACTGCAAGATCAGCAATAAAGGAATCCTCTGTTTCTCCGGAACGATGTGATATCACGGAACGATATCCTGCACGATGAGCCATTTCCACAGCATCCAAAGCTTCTGTTACTGTTCCGATCTGATTCACCTTTATCAGAATGGAATTGGCTGCCTCCAGACGGATCCCACAGGCCAGCCTTTTGATATTTGTAACAAAAAGATCGTCCCCCACCAGCTGCAGTCTGCTGCCCAGTGTCTTTGTCATCGTCTTCCAGCCTTCCCAGTCATCCTCATGAAGCCCATCTTCAATAGATACAACAGGAAAATCCTGAACCAGTGTGTGATAATAATCGATCATCTCTCCACTGTCCCGCAATACTTCTTTTCCTGTCATCTGGCTTTCGCCTGGAAAAACATAAACTCCTCTTTCTTCGTCATACAGTTCACTGGCAGCAGCATCAATTGCGATCCCGATCTCTTTTCCAGGCTGATAACCGCTTTTCTCCACAGCCTCCATGATCAGTTCCAGTACCTGCCTGGAATTCTTTACATCCGGTGCAAATCCGCCTTCATCCCCTACTCCGGTATTCATGCCCCTCTGTCTGAGGATACATTTCAGATGCTGGTATATTTCCGCACACATCCGCAGAGCCTCTGGAAAGCATTCTGCTCCGAGAGGCATGATCATAAACTCCTGCAGGTCCACTGTATTGTCCGCATGACAGCCCCCATTCAGGATATTCATCATAGGCACAGGCAACCTGCTGGCATGACACCCGCCCAGATACTGATAAAGGGGAATCCGCATGGCCATTGCCCCGGCTCTTGCTACTGCCATAGATACTCCAAGAGTAGCGTTTGCCCCCAGATTCCCCTTGTTGTCTGTTCCGTCCGTGTGCCGCAGGATCTGGTCAATATACATCTGATTTAATGCATTCTCTCCCAGAACTGCTTCAGCGATCTTTGTATTTACATTTTGAACCGCCTTTTCCACACCCAGTCCCAGATATTTATCTTTTTCCTGATCCCTCAGTTCCACAGCCTCAAATTTCCCTGTAGATGCTCCTGAAGGTACCATTGCTCTTGCTGTATATCCATTGATTCCGATCACGCCTTCCCCTACTGTAACTTCTACTTCTACAGTAGGATTGCCTCTGGAATCCAATACTTGTCTTGCGTGAATCTTTCTGATAGGAAGATACCGTAACATGTTTTTACCTCCTGAAATTTATAAAGGTAGTTTTTCCTGTAACGGTACTTTCTATTCAAAACAGATCCTTTTATCACATTTCCCGGTCTGTAAATTATAGGGAAATAAAGCCTTTGCTTTTCAGGCAGGCTTCTACTTCCATGATATCCTCCACATGAAGGACCATGATCGGGCGGCCTGTATCCCTGTTAAAGGACAGGTACAGATAATCAATATTTACATTGCTGTCCAGAAAGCTCTGGAGAAGGTTGTTCAGATTTCCCACTTCATCCTTAACCTCAATGCCCAGAACATCTGTAAGTTTGCACAGAAATCCTGCTTCTGTCAAAGACCTGGCAGCCTTGTCCGGATCTGATACCACCATACGTACAATACCATACTCTGCACTGTCGTTGGTAACAGATCCAAGAATATTGATCTCATTCTCCTGAAGGATCTGTGTCATTTTGTGCATGGCACCTTTTGTATTTTCCGCAAAAATAGATAACTGTTTTAACATAATAATCTCCTCGGTATATTTTTCTTTTTCTTTATTTCACTGGTAACTCGATCAGTTCCTTTGGCGAGTGTGCCAGGTTGATATGGCCATCTTTGGTAACAACTACCATATCCTCGATCCTTACTCCGCCAAAACCAGGCACATAGATCCCCGGTTCTACGGTTTCGATCATATTCTCCTGAAGAATGGTATCATCGGATGGAGAAAGCCTTGGATTCTCATGGATGAAAAGTCCTACGCTGTGTCCAAGTCCATGTCCGAAATATTCTCCATAACCTGCTTCTGCGATAATGTCTCTGGCAACCTTGTCCACACTTGCCCCTGACTTACCAGCTTTTAATGCTTCCAGACCTGCCAGCTGTGCTTTCAGGACAACATTGTAAATCTCTTTCTGCTTGTCGCTTGCCTTTCCAAGGACTACTGTACGGGTCATATCTGAACAGTATCCTTTATATTTGCATCCGAAATCAAAGGTAATAAAATCGCCTTCTTCAAATTTCTTTGCGCTTGGAATGGCATGTGGCATGGAACTGTTCAATCCTGAAGCTACGATAGTATTAAAGCTGAGATCCTCTGCTCCTTCTTTTTTCATAAGATATTCCAGCTCAGCAGCTGCTTCCAGTTCTGTCATACCTGGTTTCAAAAGAGGCAGCAGCTTTGCAAATGCCCGGTCGCCAATCTCCTCTGCCATCTTCAGGCACTGGATCTCTTCCTGTGTCTTCACCTGTCTTAAGTCATTGATACTGCTTTCAAGGGGTACCCAGCACTGAACTGGCAGTGCTTCTTTTAATTTATCAAAATCACAGCAGAGCATTGCCTGGTCTTCGTAGCCCATTGCAAAATCGCCCTGTACCTGCTCTTTTTCCATGCATTCTTTCAGGATTTCTTCTCTTTTATGCTGATTGGACTCCTGAAGTACGGTAAAGCTGCTTTCCTTTGCTGCTGCCTCCGTATATCTGGAATCTGTGATCAGAACGGTCTGGGTAGCAGAAATATAAAGTGCTCCTTCTCCTCCTCTGAATCCGCTCACATGGCGCATATTATATGGATCTATAATCAGAATTGCCTGAATCTTTCTGTCTTTCAGGATTTTATCCAGCATGATCTGTTCCTCCCTTATCTCTGTCAAATACGTTTGCTATTATACCCTTATTCTTTCCAAACCGCAACATCCTGTTCATACACTTTTTATCATATATTATCAGGCCTTTTTCTTATTTATCTTCAAAAACCATTCTTTTATATTCCTGTATTCTTTATAAATCCTTTGGAAAGGCCTCCTTAATTTTCAGTCTTTTTAGTATTTATCATTTTATAAACTTTTTATTTTTATAAATTTATATTATTTTCTATTTTTCTGTTGACATATGATGATTTTTCTGTTATGGTAAGTTCATAAAACAAAAGGGAAACATAATAAAAGAAAAGGAGTGATTCCCCCAGAAACATAAAATTATTTCTCAAATAAAATCCAGGAAAGTGAGGTACAGACCACCGAAATAAGAAATGATTTTCCTATATTCTAAGAAAGGAAGGTACGGTCCACCAAGAACTTAAACGAAATACCTGAATTGTTTTATTAGATCATGAAAGCGAGGTACATTCCATTGGACAGTGAGCATTCCTAAGAGTCATCGGTTGTAAAGACGGATGGCTCTTATTTTTTTCACATATTTTGTTCTCTTTTTCATAAACTGATACAAATCTTCCCTTCCGAGGTCCTATGAAAAAATTCTTTCTTCATCTGAAATCCATTCCCATATCAAAGTCACAGGTTCTGGTTCTTATTCTTCTTACAGGGGCTTTTTGCGCCGGTTCACTGCTGGGTAAAGCCACCGGACATTTTCTTCCCGGATCCCACGCAGCCAGTGTGTCCTCTGCAAATACCAGCTGGGGCTTAAGCTTTCAGGAAAAGGGAAAACGTCCCATTGGAAATGCTTCTATAGAAGAACTGGCAGAATATAATGCATACTATGCTGCAGACACAGATGAAAAGATCATATATCTTACCTTTGACTGCGGTTATGAAAACGGAAACATGCCAAAGATCCTTGAAGCATTGGAAAAGCATCAGGTGCCTGCCACCTTTTTTGTTGTGGGAAACTTTATCTCTGACCAGCCTGAGCTTTTAAAAGAAATGATCCAGGCAGGCCACACCATCGGGAACCACACCATGACCCACCCGGATATGTCTGCTATTTCCTCCATGGAAGGGTTTCAGAAAGAGCTGCAGGGAGCGGAAGATCTTTACCAGTCAGTCACAGGCTCTGCCATGACAAAATTTTACCGTCCTCCAAGAGGGATTTACAGCAGCACCAATCTTTCTATGGCAAAAGAACTGGGCTATAAAACCTTTTTCTGGAGTCTTGCCTATGTAGACTGGTATCAGGATAAACAGCCAACAAAAGAAGAGGCCTTTGAAAAGCTGCTTGGACGCATCCATCCTGGTGCCATCGTGCTGCTTCACAGTACCTCTTCTACCAATGCCAATATTCTCGATGAACTGCTGACCCGCTGGGAATCTATGGGCTATTCCTTCGGGAGCCTTAATGATCTTTGATTATGCCCTGTTCCGGCCGTAATAGATCACAGCCTGAACGCCTGGGCCTGTATGTACGCCGATGATAGGGCTCATAGGCATGATCACTACCTGAGCCTGGGGCATAGCTGCAAGAATGTCTGCTTTCAGCTTTTCTGCCTGCTCCTGTGCGTCCCCATGGCAAAGGAATACATATGGATATTCAGGATCATAATTTTCCGGAATGGATGTGTATTTGCCGGCAATATAATTCAGGGCTGCTTTTGCTCCTCTTACTTTTTCCATAATGGCAAGTGTACCATCCTCAGCGATCCTGAGGATAGGTTTGATCTTTAATTTGCCGCCGATCCAGGCAACTGCCGGTGAGATCCTGCCGCCCCGTTTCAGGAAATCCAGATCATCTACAGTAAACCAGTGACAGATATTATTCCTGTTCTCTTCCAGCCAGGCAGTATTCTCCTCCAGGCTCATACCCTTTTCCTGGTTCTTTCTTGCGATCAGGGTAAGGATCCCCTGTCCGCCTGTAGCCGCATGGGAATCCACACAGGAAATCTTCCTGTCCGGATACTCTTCCATCAGGTCAGTAGCTGCAAGCTTGGAGCTTTGCCAGGTAGATGTAAGTCCACCGGAAAGAGAAAGATACAGGATGTCTTTTCCTTCTTTTAATACTTTTTCAAAATATTCTGTATAAACCATAGGGGGAATCTGTGATGTTTTGCCCAGTCCGCCGTCACGTAATTTTCCATAAAATTCCTTGCTGTCCCATTTCCCAGGATCAGAATGTACCCGCTCTTCTCCATTCAGCTCAAATGCCATGGGAATCACCCGGATATTACCTTCTGCAAGTATTTCTTCCGGAATATCTGCGGATGTATCCGTCATAACAATATATTCGCTCATGATTATCTCCTTCACGTTTTTTCTTTTTTCAAAATTGTTTTAAAATCAAATATATTTTACCATAGATCATTTGTTTTGTAAAAGCAAATATTATGACATGCATAAAACAAGGGGCCACAGCGGCCCCCTGAATATGTATTTATAATGCTTATTCGTAATTTTTATGACGTTTGAAGAAATCCTTTGTTTCCCTTACTACCACGCCACTTAATGCAAGCAGGGCGATCAGGTTGGGGAATGCCATCAGCGCATTGAAAATATCAGCAATGTTCCATACTGCTGCAACCGTCATATACGGTCCGATAAATACGCAGATGATATAAAAGATACGGTAAGTCTTTACCGCGCCCTGGTTCCTGTTGAATAAATATTCCAGACACCGCTCTCCGTAGTAATCCCATCCAAGAATAGTGGTAAATGCAAAGAATACCAGGCACACCATCAGTGCAAAAGATGCGACCTGTGGTGGGAACGGAAGTCCCTTCTGGAAGGCTGCAGTTGTGATCTCCACACCTTCAAGTCCTGTATTCCAGGTTCCTGTCATTACAATGGCAAGTCCTGTCATTGTACAGATAACAATGGTGTCAATAAATGTACCAGTCATAGATACCAGTCCCTGACGTACAGGCTCTTTTGTCTGTGCTGCGGCTGCTGCGATGGGTGCACTTCCAAGACCGGATTCGTTTGAAAAGATACCTCTTGCAATACCTTTCTGCATAGCCACAACCATTGTTCCCATCACACCACCTGCCAGGGCACTTCCTGAAAAGGCCGTTTTTACGATCTGAACAATGGCAGCCGGTACAGCTGTAATATTCGTAATAACAATGATCAGTGCAAGCGCCACATATAAGATTGCCATAAATGGCACAATGATCTGTGATACACTTGCAATACGTTTGATACCGCCAAGTACTACCAGACCTACACATACAGTAAGGATCAGACATGCGATCACTGTTGCCCAGGAATAGTTTCTTCCCAGGATTAAAACAGTATGTACTGTATCCGGATCAAAGAAATTCTTTACAGCAGACGCAATACCATTTACCTGAGTAAAGGTACCGATACCAAACAGCCCTACACCTGCTCCGAAAAATGCAAAAATCTTGGCAAGCCATCTCCACTGTCTGCCCATACCATTTTCTATGTAATAGAAAGGACCGCCAAGCACATGGCCTTCTTTGTCAATGGTACGGTATTTAATAGCCAGCAGTCCTTCTGCATATTTCGTAGCCATTCCAAAGAATGCGGCCACGATCATCCAAAACAATGCTCCCGGTCCTCCGGCTGCAATGGCTGTAGCAACACCTACAATGTTTCCTGTACCGATGGTTGCAGACAAAGCAGTACAAAGTGCACCAAAGCTGGTAACTTCACCTTCGCCGCCCTCTTCATTTTTTACCATGAATTTCAGGGCTTTTCCCAAATGCCTTACCTGTAGAACACCTAACCGAACGGTTAAAAGAAATCCTGTGATCAGGATCAGAATGATCAGCGGAAGTCCCCATACGACTCCGTCAAACCATGTGATAAAGTTGTTGATTTGTGTGAAGATTTGTGTGAACATAATTTTTCCTCCATCCTTTTGCCTGAGAGATTGACAGCATTCCTGCTGCGTACACCTTCGGCGCTCTTCCCTAGATTTTTTTGAAGAGGCTCTCCTGAGTTTACGAATCCGCCCCGTTTGTACGGCTGTGGCGGTCATTCGTGCTGCGTATAAACACATTGAAATATAGGTTATCACATATGTCTTACTTTTTCAAGCTAAAATTCACAAATTGTACATAAAAATCAGGATCACTTAATTACTATTTTACGATATCTTCCTAAATGTTTATGCCATTTTTATTGCTATTGCCTGGTTTATTGTTATAATAAGGAAAATCCCTTAAAGGAGCAGCTTTTGATCCGCTGGTTCCAGTTCGGTACTTTCTGCCCGGTCATGAGGATGCATGGGAACCGTCTGCCAAGAACTGACATATACCTGCCAAACGGACAGGAGACCGAGGGAACCGGTGCTCCAAATGAGATCTGGAGCTATGGAGAATCCAACTATCAGATCATGAAGAAATATGTTCTGATCCGTGAATCCATAAAAGAATATACCAAAAGTCTGATGATACAGGCACACAAGACAGGTGCGCCTGTAATCCGTCCCCTGTTTTACGACTTCCCGAAGGATCCTGCAGCATGGGACATTAAATACGAATACATGTACGGTCCAGATCTTCTCATTGCACCTGTTACCCTGGGAGATGCCACATCCATACAGGTTTATCTTCCGGCAGGCTGCACCTGGACAGAAGCCCACACCGGCTTACAGTATGATGGCGGCCAGACCGTGCAGGCTCAGGCTCCTCTGGAAACCATCCCTGTTTTCCTTCGTGACGGCCGTCAGTCTTATTTGATTCGGAAGATCTGAACCTGCTGATAAATTCTACTTTTCAGGATTCTATCTATTTTTTAAGGAAATCACTTCAATGCTAAAGACCGCTTCAGGACTTTCCTTAAAGCGGTCTTTTATGCTAAATATATTTCTCCGGCAGATCCAGTCTGAAAACCTCTGCCAGTTTTTTATACTGCTCATCTGTTACTACACCAACTGGGTCTTCTTTATATTTCCGGATTTCCAGATACATATCCGAAGATTTCTCTACTGTATGTACAATTCCAATCGTTTCATTGCAATTTGCTGCTGACACAAGGATCCCATGCTGGCTCCATAAAACTACATTGTATTTTTTCATCAGCTCTCCGGTTTTTCTGGCCAACTGCACTGTTCCCGGCACACACCAGTCAATGATTCCGATTCCTTTCGGAAATGTCATGGGACACTCCGGCTCCATATCCCACAATGCCCTGGTGATCTTTCCGCTGTCATGCTCCAGTATGCTGGTAAGGATAATAGCCTTTTTCGGATGGGCATGGTATACGATCCGATTATATTCCTGGCCGATCTTTATCTTTGTTTCATGTATAAACAGATGGGGCATGAACTCACTGGTAGGTTTTCCTCCATTTCCGGTCAATCCCCACATCACCTTATAAGCAGTTCCCTTCTCATTCAGCTTTACGATTCCAAAAACCTCTTCTGGATATTCTGCTGCATCTCTGAAGCATTCCCCGCTGCCTGTAACAACAAAGAAGCTGTCTCCCAGAACAGGAAAGGCTTCCTCCATTTCCACCCATGGAGAATCTTCTGTCAAAAAAGGCTGTACCTGTTCTGCTTCCTGCTTATTCATTCGATAAGTAATATTTCCCCCGTGATATTCATGCCAGCCAAGCTGCCATCCATCACAGGCCATACGGATCAAGTCCCTGAAAAAGCGTATTTTCTTCATCTCCATATTTACTTTAACGCCTCCGTAATCCAACTGAATATAACACCAAGTGCATAAGCACCTGCATCCGGATGTCCAAGACTTCTCTCGCCTACCACACCGGCTCTTCCCATTCTTGCCACAATCTTTTCCGTTTCCTTTGCTCCTTTCACAGCTACTGCGGATGCCTCCTTAAAAGCTTCTTTTATATCTATCTGCTTTTTACCACATGCAACAAGTGTATCTGCATAAGGAACCAGTGCATCAATCAGGGTTTTATCACCGACAACTGCGCCTCTGCCAAAGGATCTTTCTCCAGTTCTCTGAATGCTTCTTACTGCTTCTTCCATCATTTCGCCGAACTCACCCAAAGACAGTGATTCTTTTCCTTTTGCCCATTTTCCGGCTCCCATAAAGGCAGAACCCCAGATTGGTCCGGAGGCACCTCCGCAATACTCAATAATGATCATTCCGCAGGCTTTCAGAAAACCTTCTATGGTGTCTTTCTCTTTCAGCATCAGCCATTCGTTTCTCAGCTGTCTGAAGCCCTTTGCCACGCTTGCCCCAAAGTCCCCGTCTCCGGCATAAGAATCAATGGTACAAAAAGGCACCTCATGGTCAATGATACACTGTCCCATCTGGGCAACCATATATTTTATGTTTTCAAGAGATACAAGTTCTCCTACCTGCTTCCAGGAATCTTCTGTTTCAAAAAACTCTGCATCTTTTACTACAGGATCAGTTTCCCTGAATGGAATTACAGGCACCGGGCCGTCCACACGAAATGCAGGCGCATAACATTCACAGTCCAGATAATGCTTTAAAGATTCATCCAACTTCATGATTGTAAGGGATGCCCCCATCATATCAATACTGGTCATATAGTTTCCTACAAAACTTCGATATACTGTAATATTTTCTTGCTGATCCAGTTCTCGCCGCACATCATTGGCAACTACGTACAGTTCCTGCAGTGCCGTTCCGCCAAAGCCATTTATCAAAATGGCGATTTCTCCCTTATTTTCCATATTAAGCGCCTTAAGAAGCTGGCTGGTCATACGTGCTGCCAGTTCCCTGCTGGTAACAGATGTTTCCCTCTGGATCCCGGGTTCTCCATGGATTCCTACGCCATACTCCATTTCACCGTCACAGATCTGGAAGGTAGGAGAGCCTTTTGCAGGAACCACACAGGAGGAAAATGCAAAGCCAATAGATTTCACGGAATCTGCTGCATGAGCCGCAACCTTCTGTACTTCCTCCAGGGAACAGCCTTCTTCTGCAGCAGCCCCTGCGATCTTATGCACCAGCACAGTTCCTGCCACGCCACGCTGTCCTACTGTATACAGACTGTCCTTCACAGCAATATCATCACTTACAACCACATATTTTACTTCTATCCCCTCTTCTTCTGCCAGGGCTGCACCATTTTTAAAGTTCATAAGATCCCCGCTGTAGTTTTTTATGATCAGCAAAGTACCTTTTTCACTTTTAGTTTCTTCAATCGCTTTATATACCTGGATCTGGGTAGGGGATGCAAAAATGTCTCCGCATACAGCTGCATCCAGCATACCTTTTCCAACATATCCGGCATGTGCCGGTTCATGGCCGCTGCCCCCTCCACTGATCAATGTAACCTTGCCGGGATCCAGATCTTTTCTTCTGATTATCTTATATCGCTCATCATTTGTAACCAGCGGATTTGTCATTGCAATGCCATTGCACAGTTCATAAACAAATCTGTCGGCTTTATTCATGATTTTTCTCAAATCCTCTGCCCTCCGTCATTCTTTATTCCCCGTCTGTATCTTTCGTACATAAGCTTCCAGACATCCTTGTTTTCCGGTTCATAATATCGGATATTTTCTTCTCTTTTCAGCATTTCCCGAAATTCCCACTGGGAATGAAATTCTCCTGCATGATACAGCTGGGCAAATGCATTACCATAGGAGGTTGCCTCCGGGATTCCTGCTGCCACCTGCATTCCTGTGGCATTGGCCACACACTGGTTCAGGAACGCAGCCTGGGATCCTCCTCCCACAATATAGATCCTGGCATAATCCGCTTTTTTCTGCTCCTTTAATATTTCCACAGTTTCCAGGTAGTTCATTGCCAGACTTTCATAAATACATCTTGCGATCTGTGCCTGTGACTGTGGCACTTTCTGTCCTGTCTTCCGGCAATACTCCTGGATAGCCTTTGGCATATCACACTGTTTCTGGAAGGCTTCATTCTCCGGATCGATAAAGCACATAAATTCTTCTGTATCTTTCAGACCCTCTCCCATCTGATCATAGGTGATCGTTTGTCCCAGTTCCTTCCAGCACCGCATACATTCCTGTATCAGCCACATTCCTGTCAGGCTTCTGCAGTAGCGGATCGTTTTTCCAAATCCGCCTTCATTGGTAAAATTCCCCAGAAATCCCTTTTCATTGATCACAGGTTCCCTGGTTTCTATCCCGATCACAGACCAGGTTCCACTGCTGATATAGATAAAATTTTCCTTTTCTGCCGCCGGAACAGCCAGCACAGCAGAAGCTGTATCATGAGATGCCACCGTCACCAGTTTTGCCTCTTTCATCCCTGTTCTGTCCTGAATCTCTGAAAAAAGGGTATAAGAATCCTCTCCCGGATACTTTATATCCGAAAAAAGTGTTTTTCTTAATCCAATTTCACTGATCAGAGGGAAATTCCATTGTTTTGATTTCATATCCAGCAATTGGGTAGTAGATGCGATAGTGTATTCCGCTCCCTTTTCGCCGGTAAGAAAATAAGAGATCAGATCCGGGATCATTAAAACTGCTTCTGCATTATTTAACTGCTCCGGATGTTTCTGAATTTCATAAAATAACTGATAGATTGTATTGCCACATAAAAACTGGGTTCCTGTCCTTTGATACAGTTCCCTCCCCGGTATCTTCCGCAAAAGCAGATCTGCCCCTATGCTCCCTCTTTTATCCCGATAGGATACCGGATTACCTGACAGTCTGCCATAACCGTCGATCACCCCATAATCCAGCCCCCAGGTATCAATCCCCATACTGCTTATGGGATACTGTGTCCCCACACGGATCATGGCCTCAAGGATATTCTGATACAGATACAGAAAATCCCAGTAAGCAGTACCGTTCAGATAAACTGCCTGATTGCCGAACCTGTGCTGGCAGATCTGCTCCATCCTTGTTCCGTCAAAAGAAAAAACGATTCCTCTTCCGCTGGAAGCACCAAGATCAAAGGACAATACGTATTTTTTCCTGTCCATATCCTGTTCCTGCTTCCTTATCCTCTTTTCTTTCTGTCTGCAAAATATTCAGAATGAATATAATTTGTATATGGATCACCCTGGATCCCATGACGGTTCCGCCACTCCTCAAGAAGGAGACTTACATCTGTATGATAAGCCTGCATCAGGCACTGATTTGCTCCCAGGATATCATTATCCAGCTGAAGCTGCTGAAGCTTTTTCCTGTTTACCAGAAGGGCTTTTGCATAGGCTGTCTGAAGATTTACCACGGAAAGGATCATGGCTTCTACCTTTGGTTCAATATAAAAACTGATGTCCAGTCCCTGTAATACACTTCTTGCAGAGTTCTCTGTTTCTTTTTCACAAATCCCTGCAACGATTTCATTTTCAATTGCAAACAGCCTTAATGGATTGATGGTGCCCGGGATCAGGTCATCATCTGCACACACATTATCGTTCAAATGGAAAGCTCCCAGACGCTGCTCATCAATGAGAAGGGAAACGATCTGTGCCACATTTACACCGAAAGCATGATGTCCAAGATCTACGGTTACTTTCGCCTGCTCCCCAAGTCTGGACGCATAATATAAGGCTGTACCCCAGTCCGGAATATCCATATGGTAGGAAGATGGTTCAAACAGTTTGTATTCAATATTATACTGAACACCGCAGGCCACTGCATGGTCATAGCCTTCTTTCAAGGATTCCAACATCCATTTTCTACGCATTCTGTAATCATTCTGTCCTGGAATGTCACTCCCGTCAATGGTCCACACATTCAGAGATCTGGCACCAACTGTATGAGCTACATCAATGCAGTGATTCAATGTATCTACGGTTTTTTTACGTATCTTTTTATCTGCATTTGCAAGTGTACCAAGCCTGAAATCATTATCCTGGAACATATTTGTATTTAAAGTTCCAAAAGTCATACCTTTTTCTTCCACATATTCCCTGGCAGCTTTATAATCACACTGATCCCACGGAATATGCATACAGATCTGTCCACCTTTTCCTGTATATTTCAAAACCTGTTCACAGTCATCTGCTCTTTCCAAAAAGTTCCTTGCATCCCCCTTTTGTTCAAAAGAGAAAAATCTGGTTCCTGATTTTGAAAATCCCCAGGAAGGAACCTCCACAAGAAGCTGATCCAGTTCCCTTAGCACCCATTCCACATCAATTCCGTTTTTTTCCAGTTTTTCTGCCAGTATTTCAAATCCGGTTCTATCCATTCGTTCCTATCCTTTCTGTCTATTCCAGCTGTTTTTCACTTCCATCTGGATCTGCAACGATCATTGGTATCCCGGCTTTTTCATATGCATTTACGATTTTCGGATCAATCTGGGAATCTGTAATAATTCCCGTCAGTCTTTCCAGCGGCGCTGTTACAATAGGCGTAAGAATAGAAAACTTGGTATGGTCTGCAAGAAGGTAAATCTTCTCTGCAGCAGACATCATTGCCCGTTTTACCCTGCTTTCAGACTCATGAGCATCCATCATCCCATATCCAAGTCCTACTCCTTCACTGGTAAGAAAGCATTTACTTACCCTGTAGCTTCCAACGATCTTTTCCGTTGTTTCCCCTGTCATAGACATATTTCTTTCCCTCAGTTCTCCACCAGCTACAAAGCATCTGACTCCCTCTGCCACAGCAAGCTCACGAGCAATATCCAATGAATTGGTCAGCACTGTAACATTCTTCTGAAGCTTTTTTGCCAGACAGAATGTGGTAGTCCCTGAATCCAGTGCAATAAAATCTCTGTCGTTAATCAGCGAAACTGCTACTGTTGCAATCTGATTTTTCAAATCCAGCTTTTCCCAGTAACGGTTATTAAACGGTTTTTCATCAAATTCTTCTACCAGTACTGCTCCTCCCAGAATCCTCCTTACCAGATTCTTTTTTTCCAGCTGGATCAGATCTTTCCGGATGGTTTCATTTGTCACACCACAGGTTTTTACAAGATCCTCAATTTCTCCCTTTTTGCCATTTTTATGCATATAATCCAGGATCACCTGGTGCCTTTCTGTTTTATTCATCATACGCCTCCTGTTTACGCTGTATATTATACTGGTTGTCTTTTTTTAAGGTAATCTAAATAAAACAGAAAAGCAACCATTTTTTCTGATTATTCTGCTGTATCTTTGGTGATCAGAGTTACTTCAATAGCAGTAGATTTTTCAATCTCTTTTCCTTCCAGATAATCATGAGCCAGATCCACTCCGCCAGTTCCCATAAGTTCCGGCTGCTGTGCTACCGTTCCTGCCAGTTTTCCGTCTTTTACTGCCTGAACAGCATCATCATCTGCATCAAAACCCACAATCACAATATCTTCTCTTCCGGCTGCCTGGCATGCTTCCATTGCACCCATTGCCATTGTGTCATTGTGGGCAAATACAGCTTTAATATCTGGATGTGCCTGCAGTGCATTTTCCATAATGGTCATACCTTCTGCTTTATCCCAATTACCAATATCACTGACAACTACATCAATACCTTCCACATCATCAACCGCTTCATGGAAGCCCTGTCCTCTGTCACGGGCTGCGGAGGTTCCGGCCTGTCCCTGGATCTCTACCACTTCGCCACCATCATCGCCAAGCTGTTCTGCAATGTACTCTCCTGCGATCTTCCCTCCATATACATTGTCAGATGCAAGATGGGAGATCACCTCTCCTGAATTTGCCACACGGTCAACAGTGATAACCGGAATCCCGGCATCATTGGCAAGTGCAAGAGTTGCTCCTGCCGCATCAGAATCCACTGGATTATAAAGGATCACATCCGGATTCAATGACAGAAGATCTTCCATATTGGTCATTTCTTTTGCAGCATCCTTATCAGCGCCATACTCCACAAGTTCGTATCCGTATTCATCACATTTTTTCTGAGCACCATCAATCAGCTTCTGGATAAATTCGTTTTTGTCATTATAAACAAGAAGACCGATCAGAACATCCTTTTTCTCTGTATCCTTGCTTTCCTCTGCCATCACTGCTCCACATGGAACTGCCATTGCTGCTGCAACACCGATTGCTGTAAGTTTTTTCATTAATTTTTTATTCATATTACCTTCTCCTTTACATTTTTATGCCTTTTTCCCCGTTTTTGCATCTGCCAATACTGCCAAAAGAATTACCACACCCTTTACAACTACCTGATAATAGGTATCCACACCCATCAGATTTAGAAAATTATTCAACATTCCGATGATAATGGCACCTATAATGGTAAATCCAACATGTCCCTCCCCTCCTCGTAATGATGTACCGCCGATTACAACGGCTGCAATTGCATCCATTTCATATGTTTCACCTGCATTAGGCTGTGCGGATGCCACTCCGGCAGATATGATGATCCCAGCAATTGCCGCCATTACCCCACAGGCCACATATGCCAGTATCATTGTCAGTTTTGTATTGATTCCGGAAAGTTTTGCAGCTTCCTCACTACCTCCTACCGCATAAATATGTCTTTCATAAGTTGCTTTGTTAAGCAGATAGTAAGAAACTATGTATACAAAAAATACCAGTACAAAAGAAAATGGGATAGAATTCGCTATCAGACCTCCATAGATCCATTTATATCCTTGTCCGCTTTTTAAAGAAAGATCAAGCGGAATAGGAGAGCCTTTTGTAATGATATAGGTAAGACCCCGGAAAATAGACTGCGTAGCCAATGTAACGATCATAGGCTGAAGCTGCATCTGTGACACGAAAATACCATTAAACGCACCTATCGCTGCTCCAAATGCCAGACCTGCGATCAGGGTAATCCCAAGATTCACACCGCTTCCGATCATGTTAATGGTAACTGCCCCCACAAAAGCCAGGGTTGCTCCTACAGAAATATCAATTCCTCCTGTAAGGATTACAAAGGTCATTCCTGCTGCAAGAATGGCATTTGTTGCAATCTGTTTGAAAATATTGGAAAAATTTGATACTGTTAAAAACTTTGGTTCTATGATTCCCAGGATCACTGCTGCAAGAATCAGAATCAGGAACATTCTGTATCTTCCCAATATTTTGATATATTCTTTTTTACTTTTACTCATTTTCCACACCTTTCCTCATGCCTGATCCAGGATCATATGCATGATCTTTTCCTGAGAAGCTTCCTGCCTGGACAATTCCCCTTTGATACAGCCTTCGTTCATAACGATGATCCGGTCACTCATTCCCAGGATCTCCGGCATCTCTGAGGAAATGATCACAATTGCCTTATTCTTGTCTTTCAGTTCATTGATCAGATTGTATATTTCTTTTTTTGCCCCTACATCAATCCCTCTTGTAGGTTCGTCCAGGATCAGTACATCCGGCTCTGTCATCAGTGCCTTTGCAAGGATCACCTTCTGCTGGTTGCCACCTGACAGGTTCCGTACAAGCTGAAAAATGGACGGGGTTTTTACCCTGGTTCTCTGCCTGAAATCTTCGGCAGCTTCTTTCTCTGTTTTTTTCAGTACCGTAAAACAGCGAGAGATTTTTTTCAGGGAAGACAGGGTCATATTCGTCCGCACATCCAGAAGCATCACAAGACCGTCTCTTTTCCTGTCCTCTGTCATGTAATAGATTCCTGAATGGATCGCCTGTTTGATAGAACCCTTTGGCACTTTCCGGTTCTTCACACTGACCTGGCCTTCCTGATATGGATAACAGCCGTATATGGTCTTTGCAAGTTCCGTCCTGCCTGCTCCTACCAGCCCTACGATCCCTACGATTTCACCGGCATGTACGGAAAGAGAAATGTTATGCACATATTCGTTGGAAATCTGCTCCACCTTCAGAACTTCTTCACCCTTTTGTACTTCCACATGCGGAAACTGTTCATCCAGCTTTCTTCCCACCATCATGCTTACTAGTGACTCATTGGTGATCTCACTCACCGGTTTCTCCCCGATAAATTCTCCGTCCCTCATCACTGTTACCATGTCACAGATCTGGAAGATCTCTTTCAGACGGTGGCTGATATAAATAATGGCCTTGCCTCTTTTTTTCAGATCCTCAAGTACACGGAACAGGCTTTCCACTTCTTCATCCGGAAGCACATCTGTGGGCTCGTCCATAACGATCACCTGAGCATCATATAAAAGCACTTTTGCGATTTCAACCATCTGCTGTTGGGCAATGGACAATGTTTCAATTCTTTTTTCCGGATTCAGATCCATATTCAATGTATGAAGCAGTTCCCGGCTTTTCTGTATCATGTACTTTTTGTCTGCTATTCCCAGGCCCTTGGTCTTTTCACTTCCCATAAAAATATTTTCGTAGATCGTCATCTTTGGAACCAGGGTAAGCTCCTGATGGATAATGGCGATCCCGTCGTCCATGGCCTGCCTGGTATTCTGGTATTCCACCTGCTTTCCTTTGTAGACAATGGTTCCGCCATCTCTTTTATAAACACCTGTCAAGACCTTCATTAATGTACTTTTACCAGCTCCGTTTTCTCCCAGCAAAGCCATGATCTGACCTTTCCGTACATTCAATGAAGCATTATGAAGTGCTATAACCCCTGGAAACCTTTTTTCAATTCCCTGCATTTTCAAAATAGGTTCATCCACATTACTTCCTCCATTATTTTTCGTTTTTGCTTGCCTCATTTCTTGAATTCAATTATATATTGGTTTTTCCAACATATCAACATGTTTTTTCCAATATTTTTACATAATATTGCAGTTGTATTTTTGTTAATATTGGAGATTTTATATTTTTTATAGAATTTCTTTCGTTTTTCCATTTATTATTTTCTGTGTTTCATATATAATCCAATGCATAAATTGTTTTTTCCAATATTCTAAAGAACATGATTGATAACCTGTAAACAGCACTGGTTTACATCTATCGCAGAAAGGACGAACATTACAATGAATGAAACCATCAGCAGCATGCCACCTGGCAATGGCACAGAACAAAAGAAATCCTCAACAAAAGAGATTATGATAGGAAATCTGAAAAAGTTTTTGAAAAAAAGTCAGAAAAGCTTCCGGGAATTCCCCCTGGATTCCAGACACAAAATACTGATCCAGGAGGATGGCTGTCGTATCTTTGGTCCATATATCTCGGATTCTTCGGTTCCTCTTACATGGATCAACAGTAAATATCCTAAAAGTCCTTCTTTTGATGACTTTTTCCATGCAGGAAACTGGGATATGGGCGGTGACAGGGTCTGGATCGCTCCTGAATTTCCTTTTTTCACAAAATCCAGGAAGCACTTTAAAGAATCCTACACTGTACAGCCAGGCATTGATCCTGCAGACTATCATATTTCCAGGGAGACACCTGAACTGATCGAACTCAGTTCCATGCTTCAGGCAGATTTATATGAATCCAGTTGGAAACATAAGCGCTTTCATATCCGGCGCCAGATCCGTCCGCTCTCAAATCCTCTTTCGGCATCCTGCGTTTTTTCCGATCTGGTTCCAAAGGTTTCCTATTGTGGTTTCCAGGAGCATATCTATCTGGAAGATTTTACGCCAGGCGCTCCAATACTTCTGGAAATCTGGGATCTTTTTCAGGTACGTCCAGGTGGAACCTTCCTGATCCCTTATCATGGAAAAACTCTGGACTATGTGGACTACTATGCTCCTTCCTCTGGAAATGTACTGTCCTTTGAAAATGGACTTGCCAAAGTAAAGGTTCATTCCCATGAAGAACATAAAATAGGCTTTAAGGCTTATCAGACTCATGGAAGAGTGGGATATCTGTTAAAGCTTTCCGAAGATCAATGGACACTGCTGATACGAAACTATTACAACAATCCTTCTGATCCGTATATCAAAGAGCCTTCTGATGCCCCCGGACAAACCGGCTGTTCTCTTTTTATCTATATGAACGATACCAGCAGCGATGGTTTCGCAGAGCTTGAAACAACCAGCACTACCTTCGGATACCCGGACTGTGGTAACGGATATATGGATTTGGATTTCTGGTTTTTCACCGGAACTTCAGAAAATATACAGCAGATCATCGACCTGCTGCTTTAAGCTAGCGTAAAGTTTTTGTCGGAAAATTAAATAAATGAAAAAGAGAACACCACTTTTGTGATAAAGTATTTAGCGCTCAAACAAAATACAAACAAAGGTAGGTGTTCTCTATGGTTAAGAGTATAAAACATTTCGCAGAAGAAAGCATTAGCATTTTTGAAAAATTAGAGGATGATTTTTATAAACATCCGGATAAGATAGCAGAGTACGTCAAAGGCATTACTCGGGAACTGCATAAGGTTGGTCTCCTTATGATCCAGGAGTCCCTGGAACAGATGAATCAGCAGCTGAAAGACAGTGGGAAAAGAACAACCGGATGGTATGTTGAAAAAGATCAGCCTAAACAGCTGGTCACATCTCTTGGGACGGTATATTTTACGAAGACCCTGTTTATAAACAGAGAGACAGGTGAACGAGAGTATCTGTTGGATAGGATCCTTGGATTAGAAAAGCATGAAAGAATGACAGAGGATGCAGTGGCGGCAATGCTGGAAGAGTCGGTACAGACATCCTACCGCAGAGGTGGAGAAGAAAGCAGTCTGGAAGGAGCTGTAAGTAAGCAAACTGTAAAAACAAAGCTTCATAAACTGAAGTTTCCGAAGAATACCGAAATACCTGAACAGAAAAAGGAAGTTGAATATCTGTATATAGAGGCTGATGAAGACCATGTGTCACTCCAGTTTCAGGAACATAAGGGGGATCTGAAAGAGACCGGCAATGGACAGAAGAATAACTGTCTGATCACAAAACTGGTGTATGTGCATGAAGGAGTAGAGCCGGAAGCACCACAGAGCAAACGATACAGGCTGATCAACCCACGATATTTCTGCAGAGTATGCGACGGAAAGGATAATGAAGCATTCTGGGATGAAATATATGAGTATATCGCGTCTCATTATGACCTGGAAAAGGTGAAAAAGATCTATCTGAATGCAGACGGAGGCGGATGGATAGAAACAGCAAAGACCCGGATCAAGGGGGTAACTTATGTATTAGATGAATTCCATTTGCAAAAATATCTGATGAAAATGATCAGCCATATGAAAGACAGTGCAGATGATGCCCTCAGAGAATTGAGAAAAGCGATCCGTAATGGAACAAAAGCCGACCTGGTCGAAGTAGTAGAGAGACTGAAAAATGCTTTGCCAGAGGAACGTATAGAATCAGGAACAATGCGACTGGAGCAAAACCGAGATTATATACTGAATAACTGGGGAGCCGCAAGAATCAGACTGCTCCGTAAAGAAGGAGTGATAGGAAGCAGCACAGAAGGACATGTAAGTCACATACTGTCATCCAGAATGAGTTCGCGTCCGATGGGATGGAGCCGGACGGGAGCAGGGAAAATGGCCGAGTTAAGAGCTTATTATTATAACGGCGGAGATATGTTGGAACTGGTGAGATATCAGAAAACAGAGTTGCCGAAAGCCGCGGGATGTGAAGAGAAGTCAATATTTCCAGGAGACATCATACAAAGTGAAAAATGCCGCCATGGTATGCTTGGGAAATACGTGGAAGCAATGACTCACAGTGTGAGCATGCAGACAAAGAAAAAAGTATTTTTCAATGAACATATATGGGGATTATGAGAAAGAGGAAAATGCCACAGAGATACTTAGGTCTGCTTGATTACCAAAAAGGCTGCGGACCGAATCCTGTCAAGAGCTTTAGCCGCAAAGCGGTGTTACACACTCTTGACAGGATCCGGTACACAGCCTAAAAGCGCAGCCAAGCAGACCTAAGTATGATTGTGCCCCATAAGGGTCTTGTAAAAAAGCGAATAATGAAGTAGAGTTGGAATAAGAAATCTACGCCAGATACTTTATCTGAGCATCCAGGGTGAACTCTAACCCATTTATTCCGACAGTAAACTTACGCAAACC
>ONBN01000026.1 GCA_900316115.1 uncultured Eubacteriales bacterium | reverse complement strand
AAATTTCAAGCCAGCCACTTTTTCATCTTAAAAATCCTGCAATGCAGGATTTTTACCGCATTTTCAATCAGGATTGCGAACTTGTTTCGCAATTACCTACCTGCTTGTATCTGAGATATTTCAGGATACTTCTTGTCTGTCCCATAAATCCGGAGCAGCGGCACAGATTGCCTGACAAATATTCCCGGATCTGTCCTTCATCCGGATCCGGAAGTTCTTTTAACATTGCAAAAACATTCATAATAAACCCTGGATTACAAAATCCGCACTGCTCTGCCCCTTCTCCTGCAAGAAAAGTCCCGAATTCTTCAGCCTCTTTTTCCATGCCTTCCAGAGTCACCACCTTTTTCCCCTGTACACGAAGGGCAAGCATAGAGCAGGACAGTACCGGCCTATCCTCAAGAAGCACCGTACAAAGGCCGCAGTTTGCTGTCTCGCAGCCCCGTTTCACACTGAAGCAGCCCAGCTGGCGCAGCAGATCCAGTAAAAGGGTATCCGGCTGTACTTCCGCCTCCCTGTGAATCCCGTTAAGCCAAAAATCCATTTTCATTTACGGTTCCTCCTATACCTGTCCACGCTCTTCTGGTAAGCACCTGTACCAGATGTGTTCTGTACTCGGCACTTCCCCTCATATTGCTTCCTGTAGGCACATTTTGCTCTGTCCAAGCGCTGTATCTGTGGATAGCTTCTTTTCTGTTCTCCTGCTCCATAGCAGAAAAGCCCTTAAGAAAGCCTTCCGGATCCTGCAGAACCAGTGCCTTTCCAGGTCTTGCCCCCACCACTGTACGCACTTCTTCTCCTGCAAGAGAAGCACAGCAGGTAAGCACCGGGAAATCCGTCTGTGTATTTCGCTGACTCAGATAACAGATAGCAATTTTTCTTTTCTTTATGATCAGGTGAAGCAGAATATCCCTGTCCTTTTCCATGGAAACAAATTCCAGAAGAGGGATCCTTCCTCCTTTGTATAATTCCACCCATGTATCCATTGCCAGAAACAGGGTAAGCACATCGGAAAAACCATACCTTCCCCAGATGCTTCCTCCCACTGTGGCACAATTACGGAACTGTACACCTACAATATGACGAAGGCATTCTTTTATGGCTCCATCTGTATAAGCCAGAAGGCCGGGATGCACCTCCAGGTCATGAAGAGGAGTCATACAGCCGATCACAAATTCTTCCTGGTTTTCCTGGATCCCGCACAGATCCAGGCCGGAAAGGTCAATGGCTGTGGAAACCCTTCGGTTTCCCATTTTCAGCCACACCATTCCTCCAAGTATCACAGCTGTTCTTTTCTGGTTCAGCTCATAGGCCTGCTGGATGCTCTCTGCTTTTACATAGCTTTTAATCTTCAGCATGTTACGGATTTACCCTTCCTTAGTTTTCAAGTTCCAGCATGACGTACTGGAAGCCTGATAATTCGATTTCCATGCCCCTTGTATCTTTGCGGCATGCTTCCTGCTCACTGGTATCCCTTGGGCATCCCCAGTTCACAGTTTCTTTATTATTCAGCACCACCTTTTTTGCAGGTGCTGGCAGCTGTACCTTTCTTGGATCCTTCTGGAAGTTTGCAAGAACCAGAAGTGTTTTCTCTCCTTTTCTGAAGTAAGCGATCAGATTCTTTTCTTCTTCCAGATAAGGGATCAGCTGACCATAAACAATAGTTTCTTTATATTCTTCACTTTTACGCAGTCTTGTAAGCTTTTTATAAAAAGCAAGAACAGAATCCTCGTCATTTTCCTGAGCCTGTACATTGATCTGCTTATAGTTTGGATTTACCTCAAGCCATGGCTTTCCTGTGGTAAAACCGGCATTTTCCCCATCATACCACTGCACCGGAGTACGGGCATTGTCCCTGGAAAATGCACTGGCAACTGAAAGGGCTTCCTCATCACTAAGACCTGCTTCCCTGGCAACCTTGTATTCATCCAGAGTACTGATATCATCAATCTCATCAATGGAATGGAAGTCAAGGTTTTCCATACCGATCTCCTGTCCCTGGTAAATAAACGGCAGTCCCCGAAGCATGAAATAAACACCTGCCAGAAGCTTTTTGGCATCTGTGCACCGGTCCTCTGGCTGAATATAATAACATACTCCTCTTGGCTCATCATGGTTCTCAATGATATTGGACACCATACCCATATCACCGATCTTTTTCTGGGTTTCAAAAATACACTGCTTATACTCATCCGGTGTCAGGTATCTTTTGGATGCATACCAGCCATCATAGCTTTTGCCGAAAATATGGCCGTTAAAATCAAACATGGAAGAAAAATATCCATCATCCCCGATAAAATCCTTCAGTTCATCGTCCTTTACATTAAAGACTTCCCCAACCGTAAAGGCTTCATATGGACGGAATGCTTTTTCAGCCATCTCCCCTAAGAATTCCCCGATCCCGTGGGCATCAGCCAGCATGTTGCCAATATTGGACAGACCGTCCTCACGGTCAGCCGAATAATCCTGGAAAGGAAGTTTTTTCTTGATATTGATAATGGCATCAATACGGAAACCGCCAAGTCCCTTTTCCATCCACCAGCGGATATTTTTGTAAACTTCTTCTCTGACCTCCGGATTTTCCCAGTTCAGATCCGGCTGTTTCTTATGGAATACATGAAGATACTGCTTGTCCGGATGGCCTGGCAAAGGCTCCCATACAGGGCCGCCAAAATAACTTCTCCAGTTACAGGGCAGCTTCTCTCCTTCTTTTCTGTCTGTAATATAAAAGAAATTCCCATACTTTCCATCAGGATCCTGGATTGCCTTCTGGAACCACTCATGCTCATCTGAGCAATGGTTTACTACCAGATCCATCAGAATGTACATCTGACGTTTCTTTGCCTCCTGGATCAGATGCTCCATATCCTCCATAGTACCAAATCTTGGATCAATGCTGTAGTAATCCGCAATATCATATCCCTGGTCTGCAAGAGGGGATTTGTAGATAGGAGAAAGCCACAAAATATCTACTCCCAGATCCCTGAGATAATCCAGCTTTTCTATAATGCCAGGAACATCACCGATCCCGTCTCCGTTAGAATCATAAAAGCTTTTCGGGTAAATCTGATACGCTACTTTATCATGCCACCACTGTTTCTTCATAACAAAGTCCTCCTTATAAACACACTGATTATAAACACACTGAAAAGAGGATGTTGTATAAGCCTGTTTCCTGACAGCCGGCTCATACCACAGCCTCTTTATTATTTGTAACTGTTAGCAGCTCTGCAGCAGTTGTCTGCAGGGCAGTTATCTACCATATCTGATATTAACCTGAATATCTTAATGCGTCAATAGGTTTCTTCCTATCCATGCCAGTTTTAGTAATACTTTTTTTCGTCATATCGCTATATATTTTCAATTATTTTATAATTATTTATGGATTTTTCACAATTATTGTGCTATAATACTTTCAAATCTATAAAATAGTCTGTAATTTCCGGAAGGAGGAATGATTCATGAGCAAGCAGATCATTACAATCAATCGTATGTTTGGCAGCAATGGGCGGGTGATCGGCAAGGCAATTGCTGATGCGCTTGGATTAAAATTCTATGATAAGGAACTGATCGAGATTGCCAGCCGGGAAAAGGGCGTTCCTTTCGATGAGTTTGCCAAGGCAGACGAGAAAAAGGCAAGCCAGTGGCGCTATTCTGTAGAATACGATATCCAGATCGACAGAGAATATCATTTCACTCCTATCAATGATGTACTTTTTGATGCCCAGAAGGAGATCATCCTGAATCTGGCAGACAAAGAAGACTGCGTGATCGTTGGCCGCTGTGCCAATTATATCCTGAAGGACAAAGCACTCAGTCTCTTCATCTATGCTCCTTTTGAAGACCGTCTGAAGACTGCCATGGATCGTACAGGCAGAGAAGAAAAAAGTGCCCGGAAAATGATCAAGAAGATCGACAAGGACCGCAGGGCTTATTATGAGTACTTTACAGATGAATATTGGATGGATCTGCTTCATTACGATCTGTGCATCAACAGCAGCCGTTTCTCTACCCAGCAGATCATCTCCATGGTAAAAGAGACCCTTTCAGACAGATAAGTTTACTGCATAAGCCATAAGCGACATATAGAACAGGGGCAGCTGCATTTTCGCATACAGCTGCCCCTTTCTTTCTATTTCTGGTGTTCCATAATGTACTCTTTCAGGAATTCATAAATCTGCCCTTCTGTAGGAGGACACCCATCCAGATGGTAGGTAAACCCTCTGGTACAGTGGCCGATTCCCAGTTCTCCACTCTTTTCCCTGTATCCCTGACCAATACAGATCTTTGTTTTTAGTCGGTCAAACAATCCTTCTTCCCTAAGCCTGTCAAGGGCAGGGATCAGATATCCATAACAGGCACTACAGGATTCTACTTCTTCGACTGCATCTTTCAGTTCCACAACTTTTCTTGATCTGGGAATTTCCTTAGCTGCTTCCTTATCCAGCATTCGGATCTCTGCCTTTATAATGTCACTGCATCCCACGCCTAGCTTTCCAGCCATTTCCACATAAGGCACCTCCCAAACCTGATAATGCAGCATCTGGCACACATATGCATCTATCAGCACCGGATCCCTTCCGACAAGAACCCGGTTCATAACCACTGGATGTCCTCCATCTTCAAAGTCAAGATCCCCACATATATTATCCACAACAATAAAATCCTGATGAATGCCAAGGCTTAAATGGGCAATGGGATCATGCAAACCCATTGCGTGAAATCTGCGTTTCTCAGAATTTGGGATCAGTCCTTTCATATTTTTCAAGGCACAGGTGATCTTTGTCTGGCAATGGCCTTTTAACACCGGCACATTGATCAGGAAATCAAGATCCAGTACCTTCTGACACACATTTAAAGTCATACCGCCACACTCTACAGCAACGCCCTTGTCTTTTTGCATATCCCAGAAAGGAACCTGATACTTTTGGGAAAGCGCCTCAAAACCACACACCTGATAAGCCTCCTGTGTACGGTCGCCTACCCACGATCCTTCCAGCATAACGATCTTATGAAAATCATATTTCTGAAGATACTCAATGATCCCGGCCACTACCTCCGGATGGGTAGTGCCACCCCAGGATGCCTCTACAGGAGATACAAGATTGGGCTTGATCCCGATCAATTTCTCCCTGTCCCCGATCTGACCGGCCAGATCGCTGTCCTCCAGAAGAAGCTTCGTCATTTCTTTATAATCTGTGCCGCATCTAATAAAGATCTGATTTTTATTCATCTGCAATCCTCCTGAAATCTTCTTTCACATCATACCAGCCCAAGAACAATAATGATCAGGATCAGCACAGGAAGCACAAACTGAAGGTATGGCTTCAGTATCCTTGGAAGCTTCAGCCCCTCTCCTGCATTACATTCCTTGTAATAGTTATCAAATCCCCATCCGAACCTGGTCACGCAGAACAAAAGATAGATCAGTGATCCAATAGGGAGAAGCAGATTGCTTACAAGGAAGTCTTCGCTGTCCAGTACATCCCTGCCGCCGATCAGGTGCAGGTCACTCCAGATATTGTACCCCAGTACACAGGGAATGCTGGCGATCAGCACGATCACTCCATTGATCAGTACGGCTTTCTTTCTGTCCACCTTGTACATGTCCAGGCTAAAGGAAATAATATTCTCAAAAACCGCCATAACCGTTGAAAAGCTTGCAAATGTCATAAACAGGAAGAATAAAGATCCCCAGATCCTTTTTCCTGCCATATTTACAAAAATATTGGGAAGAGTAACAAAGATCAGGGATGGTCCGGCATCCGGCTGTACGCCGAAAGAAAAACAAGCCGGAAAAATGATCAGCCCGGACATAAGTGCCACAAAAGTATCCAGTGCCCCGATCCGAACAGCTTCTCCGGTAAGCGTATACTGCCTGTCCATATAGCTTCCAAAAATCTCCATAGCTGCGATGCCAAGGCTTAAGGTAAAAAAGGCCTGGTTCATAGCTGCCGCGATCACATTCCAGATACCAACCTTAGCAACCTGTGCCGCATCTGGTATCAGATAAAATTTGATACCCTCTCCTGCTCCGGGAAGCAGCATACAATGCACTGCCAGGATCACGATCAGAAGCAGGAGTGCAGACATCATATACTTACTGATCTTCTCCACGCCTTTCTGTAATCCCTGGCTGCATACCAGAAAGCCTAATACAACCGTCACTGCCATCCACAGTCCCATCTCTTTTGGTGAAGACAGCAGACTCTGAAATACATTTCCCACACTTTCTTTATCCATACCGGAAGTAAATTTACCTGTAGCAAATTTGAAAAAATAACTAAGCATCCACCCTGAAACTGTTGTGTAATACATCATCAGCACATAGCATCCCATCATACAGAACCATCCATGAATATGCCATTTACTGCCAGGCTTCTCCAGTGCCTTATAAGCCAGCACTGCACTTTTCCTGCTTGCACGCCCTACTGCCAGCTCCATGGTAAGTACCGGCACTCCCATCATTAACAGGAAAATCAGGTAGAGAAGCACAAAAATGCCTCCTCCGTTCTGTCCTGCCACATAAGGAAAGCGCCATACATTCCCAATGCCTATGGCACATCCTGCACTTACAAGTAAAAAACCCAGTCGTGATTGAAAACTTTCTCGCTTCATAAAAACTTTTTCTCCTATCGTTCATGTCCAGTCAATTTTAACACACCAGTCATAACAGGGCAACCATAGTTTCATTTAGCGGAAATTTGTATGCATCACCATTTCATTTAGCGAAAGTTTGTCCAAGACGCAGAAAAAGCACCGCCCGGCAGGCGATGCTCTTCCTGTTTTATGGAAGTATCTGATTATATCTTACTTGCAATACCATATCTTACTTACGATATGCTTTTGTGTAAGTATTTGTGGTATTTACATAGGATTTTATTCCTGCTCCAAGAAGCTTCAGAGCCTTAACCGGAACGTATCCTGTCACACCATTTGTAAATACTACCTGATAATAGCCATTGATCTTCGCACTGTTAAGAACCACTTTGGCCTTGCACTGGATCACACCGATCCTCTTGCCCTTGCCTGTAGCGTCTGCATAAACGCCGGTTCTCTTTGTTGTTCTGGCAACACGGTATACTGTTATCTGTGGTGTACTGCTGAACTTCTTAGTTGCAGTGCCGGTTCCAAGGTATGTTGTCTTTGTTGCAACACCATACTTAAATCCTGCATCCGGTCTTACGCAACTCTTCAGTACATATCCGCTGCCAACACTACCGGTACCGTAACGTACTCTGTAGTAATTGCCTGTCTCACCTGTGATCAGTACTCTTGTAGCTACAGGAGCAACTGTGTTAGCACCTGTACCAACGCCTGTATAGATCCATGTAGTAGTGGAAATCTGACCATTAGACTTCACAGCTGTACGTTTTGTCAGTGCACCGCTGGTAATTTTTACATAAGCTGCACGAACATATCCATATCCGCCGTTAAACTTGATCTTATACCACTCATCTACAGTATCCACGATAGTAACAGCTGTACCTCTGCCAAGCTGTCCGATCTGAATACCCTGAAGGCTGGCAGAATTTCTTACAAACAGGGCACTTGCAGTTGTTACACCATATTTTACAGTGTATACTTTCTTGCCAGGTTTTACTCGCAGATAGCATTTTGCAACATGTCCGTTTGCTGTAATAGCTGTGATCATGGTTGTACCGGCTTTCAGACAGGTAACAACACCAAATTCGTCAACAGTAGCAACCTGAGGTCTGGAACTGGACCAGAAGATGGTACTTCCAACTCCGTTAGCCGGAATTGCGGTAGCCGTCATCTTGAACATGTTTCCAACCTTCTTGGTCAGCTTCTTATCACTGATGGTAACGCCTGTTACCTTCTGTCTTACATTTACCTTAACCTTATCTGTGATAACACCATGGTGAGTATCATTTGCTGTAATAGTGATCCAGCAGCTTCCTGCACCCTTCATCACGATCTTGTTGGTATAGGTATCATAGTAAGCAACGTCTGCATTATTGGTAGACCATGTCACACCAGTCTCTGTTGTATAGTCCGGAGTGAATGTATAACCAATTTCATGCTGCTCTCCTGTAAATCCGGAAACCACTTCCTCACTAAGCTTAACACCGGTAGGTGCTGCAATAACCTTTACAAGCATCTGTGCTCTCAGCTTATTGTAGGAGTATGCAGAAATCCATGTAGTTCCAAGCTTGTTTGCATGGATCTTACCGTAGCTGTCAACAGATACGATAGAAGAATCATCGGATGTCCATGTAATGCTTGTATCAGATGGTGTAGTAGCACCGTCATTGAAGATCGGTGACAGGTAATCATCCTCATCAAGATAGATGGTCATTGCATCTTTCTCGAATTTCAGGGAATTAACATCTGTCTTGATGTACAGCAGTGCTTTCGCTGTCTTCTTGGTAATACCATCTGCAAATGTCATGGTTGCTGTGATATTTGCAAGACCGGCTTTTGCTGTCTTGGATACCATGGCAACGCCTGTAGAATCGATCACAACATCCGGATTGTCACTGCTCCAGGTAAGTTCACCTGCGTATGCTTCTTCCGGTGTAAGTGTAGTTGTGTACTGCACATTCTCGCCTGGATATACTTCGCTTCTTGTAGGTGTGATATCCAGCTGGATGTCATCCTTAGCACCTACAATGATCTTGATCATGCCTACTGCCGGTGTGCCATTACCATCTGTGCCATAGGTGCCATTCATGCATTTCGCATAAATATAAGTGGTACCCTTGCCAACGGTAGTAACCTTACCATTCTGGTCAACGGTAGCAACCGCTTCATTCTCAGAACTCCATGTGAGAGCCTTATCATAAGCTTCTGCAGGTGTGATCACTGCTTTCAGCTGGATGGTCTCGCCACGTTTCTTAGCATAAACATCAGCATTGGTATCTGTATCTACCCGTCTCACCTCTACAGATTCAACAGGTGTCTTCACGAATACTTTTGCTCTTGCAGATGCGGTCTGGTTATTGCCATCTGCATCTGTCCAGGTAATGGTAGCTGTGATATAGGTTGTGCCACCCTTCTTAGCTACGATCCTGCCGTCTGTACTTACAGTTGCGATGGTATCATCATCAGATGTATACTCCACCTTTGTATATTTTGCATTGGCAGGATTTGGTGTAGCCTTGATAAATGCGATCTCATTTACCCAAAGCTCATAGTTCTCCTGAGATAAGGTTACGCCCTCAACCTTTGCGTCTACGATCACAAGGATCTTTGCACGCAGGCCATTGCTTGCCTTTGCATATACATAAGTACGGCCAACGCCTGTAGCGGTAACAACACCTGTATCGTCTACTGTTGCAACAGAAGCGTTTCCTGTGCTCCAGGTAAGACTGGTATCATAAGGTGTTGACAGACCGTCATTCCACTGGATCAGGGATAACAGATCGTCTGTATCACCAACGAACAGATTTCTCTTGTCCTCGGTAAATGCAACCTTTGTTACTTCCTGCTGTGCGGTCACAACCAGCTGTGCGGTTGCTGTCTCACTGTTTACCTCAGCAGTTGCTGTGATCACAAATCTGCCTGCTGCAAGAGGAACAAAGCTGATCTTCTTACCATTTACAGAAAGTGTATAATCTGTGCCTGCAGCTGCCGGATTACCATCCAGTGTTACTTTATAATCTACTGCTGCATCTTCCGGATCTACAGTAACATTTGCCTGAACAACTTCGCCTGTAGGTACGGATACGGAATCTTTATCAAAGCTGATAGCCGGAGATGCATAAACTGTTACCTTAAATGCAAGCTCTGAACCATTTGGAGCTTTTGCGATCACATAGGTAATGCCAGGTGCTACTGCTGTCACACTGTCACCAGTGATCTTTGCAATAGACTCATCTGCACAGCTCCATGTAACCTTGCCTGCAGTTGCTTCAACAGTCGGAAGCTTCTTGGACATCTTATCAGCAACGCCAACCTGAAGTATTGCTTCCCAGTCTGCTTCATATCCCGGTTTGAATCCGCCTGCAGATACAGCTACGATAAATACTACCTTGGATCCATCTGGAGCTGTAACTGTTACAGTAGTATTGCCAACTGCCTGTGCACGAACAACGCCGTGGGAAACGGTAGCAATGGTCTGATCTGCAGATACCCAGTTAAATGTAGCAGGGTCAGCACCAACAGGTGATGCATCTTCTACTAACTTAGCAAGATCTTTATAGCTTTCAGCATCAGATCCGTCAAGGATCAGATTTACAATATTACTCTCGCCGGCTTTCAACTGCACGCTGGAGATATCTTCTGCATCTACAGTGATTGTAAATACAGCCATACTTCCATCCGGTGCTGTTGCTGTTACAACTGCCACACCTGCGGATTGGGCAACTGCAACGCCGCTGTATACCTTTACAACAGACTCATCAGAGCAGGTCCATGTAAGCTGGCTTAACAGAGAATTTGTACCAACAGCCGGAGCACTGCCGCCTAATCCTGGAGCTGTAAGACCACCAATCAGATCTACTGTCAGTTCTTTTGTCAGGTCATGAGTCTCATCCTGACCCATCTTAAGGGGAATCTCTTCCTGCCCAGTAAGCTCAACAGTCACAACAGGCTCAGCCAGAACCTTAACAGAAACACCAACGCAGCTTCCATCTGGTGCTGTAGCAACAGCTACGGTATGGCCAGCCTTCAGTCCTTCTACTTTGTTGCCTGCGATTCTTGCTATATCTGTGTCAAGAACCTTCCATGTAACAACACCGCCGTCAGACTTGATCTCCGGAAGAGCTGCTGTCTCTTTATCTGCAACATTCAGCTGAAGAACAATCTGTTTCAGATTATCCGGTGTCAGTGTTGTCTGATCAAAGCTGCCAGCTGAAACACTTACGATAAAGGATACGCTTGATCCATCCGGTGCTGTAACTGTTACCATTGCAAGTCCTGGATTCACAGCCTTTACAGTACCATTAGCAACAACTGCAACATCTGTATTATCGCTGCTCCATGTAAAGCCTTTAACATCTGCGGTTGGAACGGTAGTTGACTCTACCAGTTCAGAAAGGTCTTTGCTTGCATTAACTGCACTGTCAAGTGTAAGGTTAATTACATTTGTACCTGGTGCTTTCAAAGCTACATTTGCAAGAGCCTTTGGATTCACTTTAACAGTAAAGGTTACATAATAGCCATCAACTGTGGTTGCTGTAATTACAGCAGTACCTGGTTTTAAGCCTGTAACAACACCACCGTCAACCTTTGCAACAGAATCATCATTACTGCTCCAGGTCACGCTTGTGATATCTGCCGGTGCTCCACCCTTAGTCAGTTCAATATAATCTACCAGGCTGGTAGGATATGCTTCCCCTTCAGTTACTTCGATTGATTTCTCAGCTGCAGCTGTATAATCAATCTTAACAGGATCCGGTGTTGTGGAATCTGTGATATGGAAGGTAAAGGTGATCACCTGTCCTTTATACTCAGCTTTCACATTGGTGGTTCCTGTACCGTTAAAGGTAACAACACCATCTGGTCCAACGGATGCGATCTCATCTGCGGATGCAGTATAAGTTACATCTGTATCAAGCTGATCTGTTGTATTCAGAAGCTTCAGGTATGCCTTCAGATCCAAGCTTGTCTGCTCTGCTCTGTCAATATCAAACTCTGTCTGAGACACTTCCATCTTAGGCTCTGCAAGAACAGTCACCTTAAATGTTACATAGTAACCATCCTTGGTAGATGCGATCACAGTAGTTTCGCCTGCTTTCACACCTCTCACCATACCATTGGATACGGAAGCAATTGATTCATCCAGGGATGTCCATGTGATGTCTCGGATGTCACCGCCATTGGTCAGTTCCACTCTGTCACGAAGATTTTCATCGAATACTTTTCCCTCTGCAACCTCTACAGTGGACTCAGCATTTGCTTTAAAGTTGATCTCAACTGGTAACGGAGCTGTGGTATCTTTAATAATGAAGGTAAAGGTAACAGTCTGTCCGTTAAGGTCTGCCTTAACTTCAGCTAATCCTGTCTTCTTAAAAGTAACCTTGCCTCCTGTAACTTCAGCGATCTCATTTGTAGATGTGGTATAACGCACATCATTCAGTGTATACTCATCTGTTGTTCCCGGCTTTGTCTCCGGATTTGTAATATTCAGGTAAGTATTCAGATCTACTGTCTTATTATCTTTCAAATCCACTGCAAAGGCGGTCTGTGTAGCATTCAGTTTCATAGCGTTCTTTACAGTCACTGTGAAGGTTACATAATAACCATCTACCGTTGTTGCAGTGATCACTGCTGTACCGGCTTTCACACCTGTAACAACACCGTTATCAACTTTTGCAACAGAATCATCATTGCTGCTCCAGGTCACATTTGTAAGATCTGTAAAATCACTGCCCTGTTTTACTTCAATGAAATCACGCAGGTTCTTCTCATAAGCCTGTCCTTCTTTCACTTCGATATTCTGCAGAGCATTTGGTGCATAGTTGATGGTGATCGGATCCGGTGTAGCGGAATTCGTTACATTGAACGTAATGATCACATATGCATCAGTATTCTCGATCTGAGCACGTACATAAGTAGTACCTGTATTGCCGGTAAAGGTTACAAGTCCATCATCGTCTACTTGAATAATGTTCTGGTTGAAGTCTGAATATACAATCTTATTTGTTCCTGCATTCTTCGCTGTAAGAAGTGTGGAAAGATTATAATCTTCAGGATCCAGATTCTTGTCATTCAGATCTACGTCAAAGGAAGATATCTCTGTGGAAATCTGTGCCGGTGCAACTGTAACCGTGTAAGTAGTATAATTGCCATTCGGCAGAGTAGCTGTAATAACAGCTGTACCCTGACTTACTGCAACGATCACACCATCTGTAACTGTAGCAACTGCTTTATTATCAGAAGTCCACACAACGCCAGCGCTGCCATGTTCAAGCTCTGTACCATCAAAATCCTTCACAGTCAGTGTCTTATCTGCATCAAATGCATCCCCGATTTCGGAAAGCGGAACATCCTGACCACCGCTGATGCTTGCACCAGCTTCCTGAACTGCTGAAGTAACATGGAAGATGATGATATCACTTGTTGCTGCGCTTGTCTTCTCCACTGCTGTAACAGTATAATAACCTACCTTACTGAATGTAACTGTGCCCTCGGTAGGATTAACCGCTGCATTTGTCGCATCAGAAGACTGGATATCTACGTCTGTCCAATCAAGATTGGAAAGTGTGAAGTTTGCCTTCAGATTGTAAGTAACAGTCTTGCCGCTGGCAAGAGTGATATTTACTTCTTTCTGTTTCGCAGTAATAGCAGGTTTAGCTGCCGCTTCTCTTGTTACATGGAAGTTAACAGTTACGGACTGGCTTCCGCCCTTGGTTGTAACCGTAGCTTTAACGGTATACTCACCAGCTTCCTTTACCTTCACTGTACCATCAGTAGAATTAATCTCTGCATTTGTTGCATCAGAAGACTGAATATCTACATCTGTCCACTCTGCATCTGTAAGATTCAGAATAGATTTAAGATTGTATACTCTCTCTGTCTCTGTTGCACCAAGCTCAATATCTACATCTGTCTGGTTGGCTGTGATAGTCGGTGCTGCAACGCCCTTCTTCGTAATATGGAAGTTAATGGTAACGCTGCTGGATTCAATATAAGCCCGTACGGTGTATTCGCCGGCCTTCTTGAATGTAGCTGTTCCGTTCAGTTCAACCTTCGCATTTGTCTCATCAGAAGACTCATACTTTACATTTGCAAATAGTCCATTCTCAACGGAAAGGATAGACTTCAGATTGTAGCTTACTTCAGCATCATCTGCAGAATCCAGTTCCAGAGAAACATCTGTCTGGTTGGCTGTGATAATCGGTGCCGGAACACCCTTCTTCGTAATATGGAAGTTGATGGTAACGCTGCTTGATCCAATATAAGCCCGTACTTTATACTCGCCGGCTTTACTGAAGGTAGCAGTTCCGTTCTCAACCTTCGCATTTGTCTTATCAGAAGACTCATATGTTACATTTGAGAGATCTCCATTTTCAACGGAAAGAATAGACCTCAGATTGTATTTTGCTGTTGCGCCATCAATTGCATCCAGTTCCAGAGAAACATCTGTCTGGTTGGCTGTAACAACCGGTGCGTCCACATCCTTAACAGTGATTACCAGATTAATAGTTCTGGCATAGCTCTTTCCTGTTTGGCGCTTACTTTAACTGTAGCTGTGCCAGCCTTCAGACATTTGTATGTGCCATCACTCTCTACTTTAACAACACTGTCGTCAGATGATGTATAATTAACAACGCCTGCCTGTACTGCCTGACTGCCAAGGAATGCAGTACCAGCAGCACTGCCGCTCTCACCTATCGTGTGTGTTCTCTGCAGCTCATTGATCTCATATGTAAAATCATCTGCTGCGGCGGTCTTCTTTGTTACGTCGAAGATAACCTGGGAAGTCTTCTGTACCAAAGTACCAGTGCTGTCCGTTCCATCTGCAATAACAGCAGCAACATACTTGCCGGCTTTCTTAAATGTAACCAGCCCTGTAGTGTCCACAGTCGCTGCACTCGGATCTGCATCAAATCCTGTAACAGCATCTGTCAGTTTGTACATTACAGCAGCAGCATTCTCTACGATAACATTATTTTTCAGATCGTATGCCTCTACTGCATCTGCCTTTGCATCCAGTTCTACGGATACAGTCGGCTGCTTCACTGTCACGGTAAGCTGCGGTTCTGCATCCTTTGTAACAGTAATGTTCAGGGTCTTAACTGTCTGATGAGTATAGTTGGAAGAATCTGTGTACTTCACAGTCGCTGTTATAGTAGCTGTCCCCTCTGACAGACACTTATAGAATCCGTTAGACTGATCTACTACTGCGACCACTGCCGGATTGGATGAAGCATAGGTAACTGTGGGAGTAACTGCATTGCCGTCCAACACAGCTGTACCGGAAACACTTCCCGTATCTCCAACTTTCAGTGTTTTGTCTGTCTCGCTGAGTGTGTAATCGAAATTCGGATCCGCACTCTGCACATCTACTGATGCTTCCTCGGAAACAACATCCGCTGTCACCTCACTGCCGGATGAAAAGTCTGCTGTCTCAACAGCATCATCCACTGCATCCGCGTCAAGTGGTGTGATATCCGCTTCGCTTGTCTTTCCGTCTGAGAACTCTTCTGCTTCTGCTCCATAAACAGTAAGCACATCCATAGGAAGAGAACCTGGAACCATTGCTGTAGACAAAAGGCAAGCCAACGCCCGAGCAGGTATTTTCTTCTTATTTGCCATATCGTTCCTCCTTTTATAAAAATAACCATTTTGACCCTGATGTTATCTAATGAATATGTGAATACATCCGGGCCTATGATCTTCAGCCTAAGTAAATCTTCACAAACCTTCCATAACTGTGCCCGAATCACAGGGTCTGATTCAATACTTTGTCCAAAGATCATAATTGGTCTTTGTATATTATACCATATAATTCCAATCTTTTGGCAAGTCATTCACGTAGAAAAACAAGTTTTTCGCGTATTTTTATGGACTGTATGAGAATTTTTTCTTCAATAATTACATTCCTTCTCTTGCTAGCACAGTGAATAGTCTTACCAGATGCTCTGTCCGTGAATAGTCTTGCCAGACGTTGTGTGCATGAATTTGACTGACCTGCAGATTTTATATATAATTGTAATTATTCACCAGAAAGTATCCTGCAGGGTGTTTTGGTTTCTATAAGGAGGTCCATATATATGCCAGCTTCATTTAAAGATATTCTGAACCAGTACATAGATGCACTGGGCTGTACAGCCAGCCAGCTTTCCCGTTATTCCGGCATCTCCGGCGCTACTATCAGCCGTTACCGTTCCGGTGAGCGCATCCCCTCCCCGGATTCACAGCATTTTGAACTTCTATGTCAGGCAATTTCTCAGCTTGCTGCCGAAAATGGTCAGAGCGATCTTACATTTCAAAAAATTGCAGATACTTTTTCCACTGCCGGGGATATGAATCTCCAGTCAGAGAACCGGTTTTCCCGTAATTTCCACGCCCTTTTGTCAAGTCTTTCTATCAGCGTATCTGATCTGGCCCGTGCGTTGAATTATGATTCCTCTTATATTTCCAGGATCAGAAATGGGCAGCGGACGCCTTCCGATCCCCGGCTTTTCGCTGAGGGAACCGCTCATTTTGTGGTAAAACGATATCCGGAAGCCTCCCACCGTACTATGGTTGCCCGCCTTACCGGCTGCGATCCTTGGGAGCTTATGGATGATACTGCATATTTTGAAGCACTTTCCCGGTGGCTGATACAGGGTGAAAATAAAGAGAAAGACGATCTTTCAGGTTTTCTCCGGAAGCTGGATGAATTTGACCTGAATGAATACATCCGTGTGATTCATTTTGATAAGATGAAAGTACCCTCTGTACCTTTTCAGTTTCCCATTTCAAAATCCTATTACGGTCTGTCTGAAATGATGGACAGCGAGCTGGCTTTCCTGAAAACCACAGTTCTTTCCAAATCCACGGAAGCTGTGACCATGTACAGTGACATGCCTATGGAAGAAATGGCAAAGGATCCGGATTTCCCGAAAAAGTGGATGTTTGGCATGGCCATGATGTTGAAAAAAGGACTGCATCTGAATCAGATCCACTGTCTGAACCGATCCTTTACAGACATGATGCTGGGACTTGAAAGCTGGATCCCCATGTATATGACCGGCCAGATCTCCCCCTATTATCTGAAAACTCCTGCCAATCTTACCTTTTCCCATTTATTGAAGGTATCCGGCAGTGCGGCTCTTTCCGGCGAAGCCATTACAGGTTATCACGAAAATGGCCGGTATTATCTTACCAATAATAAAGAAGAAGTTGCTTATTATAAAAAAAGAGCAGAGCACCTGTTATCCAAGGCTCTGCCCCTTATGGAAATCTATGGTAAGGATTCCCGTTCTCTTTATCATGCGTTTTTACATTCGGATATTGCTTCTGGCGGCAGCCGGTATGGGATCCTGTCCTCACTGCCTCTTTACACAGCAGATGAAGCCCTGCTTTGCCAGATCATGGACCACAATCAGGTTACCTCCAAAGAACAGACGCAAATCCTGTCCCATGCCAGAGAACAGCTGGAAATGGCACTGCAGATCCTTTCCAGCGATACCATCACAGAAGAGATGCCCCTTCTTACCGAAGAAGAATTCCACAGGTCTCCCATGCGGCTTTCCCTGTCAGGTATTTTCTGTGAAAAAGATATTTTCTACAGCTGGGAAGACTATCAGAAGCATCTGCTGCTTCTTAAAAAATTCCAGGAATGCCATCCCAATTATACCTGCCGCCTGACCACAGAAACTGCTTTTTCCAATATCCAGATCCAGATCCACAAAGGCAGCTGGGTCATGGTTTCCAAAAACAAAGCTCCTGCCATGCACTTTTTGATCCGTCATCCGAAAATGCTGCATGCATTTGAAAATATGGTCATTCCGATCAGCGATACAGCACAAACGCCTCATAAGGCTTCAGCTGCACCTGCTGCTGATCATACTGACCCGGAAGATTGGAAATAAGGCATTTGCCATTTACAAATTCTTCCGGCAGCTGAAGGCTTTGTTCTTTGCCGGAGAAATTGCATACAACCAGAAGCTTCTCCTGCTCCAGCTCCCTTGTATATACGAAAAGATCCGGATCATCAGGGAGAAGCAGCTGGTATTTTCCATATACGATCACCGGATACTCTTTCCGGAGCTGGATCAGTTTTTGGTAATAATAGAACACAGACTGGGGATCCTGAAGCTCTGCTTTGGCATTGATCTCTTTGTAATTAGGATTTACAGGCATCCAGGGCGTTCCTGTGGTAAAGCCTGCACTTTGGCTGTCATCCCATTGTACCGGAGTACGGGCATTATCCCTGCTTGTAAAGGTGAGGCATGGCCAGAATATTTCATGGCTTAAGCTTCCGCTTTCACACCACTCCTTGTATGCATTAATGCTCTCAATATCATGAAAATCTGCCGGGGTCTTGAAAGGATAATTGGTCATTCCCAGCTCCTCTCCCTGATATATATATGGCGTCCCCTGCATCATATGAAGGCAGGTAGCCAGCATCTTTGCAGACACTTCCCTGTACTCTTTGCTGTCATTGCCATAGCGGGATACTACCCTTGGCTGATCATGATTATCCCAGAAAAGGCTGTTCCATGCTTTTCCATAAAGCTGGGTCTGCCATTTTGACAGGATCTGTTTCAGCTCTGTTAATGGCTTGGGTTCATCCGTCCACTTCCCGTATTTGCCTCCGTCCACATGTTCAAACTGAAATACCATATTCAGCTCATGCTCGTCTTTGCCTGCATACTTCTGGGCTTCCTCAACAGTAACTCCTGCTGTTTCCCCAACTGTCATAATATCATATCTGGAAAGCACCTTTTCATTCATTTCTTTCAGATATTTATGCACATTAGGGCCATGGATGGAATATTTCCCAAAGTCTCCATACTTACCGCCGTGGGTTTCTCCATCCGGCATCTCCTTTGTCTTGGAAATCATACTGATCACATCCATGCGAAAACCATCAATACCCTTTTCACACCACCAGTTCATCATATCAAAAACTTCTTTTCGCACCTGGGGATTGTCCCAGTTCAGGTCTGGCTGCTTCTTTGAAAAAAGGTGCAGGTAGTACATCTGCCGCTGTTCATCATACTGCCATGCAGAGCCCCCGAAAACGGAGCCCCAGTTGTTAGGCGGAAGGTTTCCATCTTTAGCAGGTCTCCAGATATAATAATCATGATACGGATTATCTTCTTTCTTACGGCTTTCCACAAACCATTTATGTTCATCAGAGGTATGGTTCACCACCAGGTCCATCAGGATCCGGATCCCACGCTTATGAGCCTCTGTGAGCATTTCATCAAAATCCTCCATCGTTCCAAACTCTGTCATGATCGCCTGGTAATCACTGATGTCATATCCATTGTCATCATTTGGGGACTGATAAACCGGAGATAACCAGATCACACTGATTCCCAGTTCCTGCAGGTAATCCAGTCTGGATGTGATCCCTTTGATATCTCCGATCCCGTCTCCATTGCTGTCCATAAAGCTTCTTGGATAGATCTGATAAACAACCGCTTCTTTCCACCATGCTTTTTCCATCTGTGTTCTTTTCCTTTCTGCAATAATCTATGGTTTGGGCAGTTACCTTGCCAAACCGTTACAAATCTGTACTTTTGTACAGTGTTTTCCTGTTTGCCTGTAAGATTATACACAGAACATAAAGAAAAAACAATTCCTTTTTCCACGAATCATCACAGGGTTCCAAGAAGCACAGACAGTATCCTGGATTTTGATGATACCATCTTAAAATTTTCCGCTGGAGCCTCCATGGGTTTTCCCCTGGGATGAAGTATGGGTAGTGCTGCCTGTTTTTACTTCCTCTTTCTCTTCCTCCCTTACGATCGGCTTTTTCGTAACAGTACGGTTTACCAGGTGATCCTGTCTGGTGGTAAGATGTATGCTGCCTGGTACCACATAATCCTGTGCATTTACTTTTTCCCTGACAGAGGTCAGTCTGCTTCTCTTAAAAAGAGCAATGATCAATGCGATCACAAGACCGATCAAAATGTCTGCCGGAAGCCAGAACAGATCCAGACTCTCTTTTGGAAGATGACCGGTATCATAAGGCTCTCCGGTTTTAGCCTGTGTAAGGAACTTATCACAAAGAGAAGTAAAATCCTGAAATGCCTGGTTATAGTCGTTGTCTTTCAGTTCTCCGGAAATCTGCTCCATAATGTATTCCTGCCCTGCATCTGTAAAAGCAGTGATTCCAAAACCGCTGGTGCTGATGGCCCAGTTCCGATCGCCCATATCAAGTAGAAAAAGGATTCCATCCAGTTCCTGTCCATGACCGTATCCATATTCATCATAATAGTCATCTGCGTATACAGAAGCTTCCTTTCCTTCCAGATCCGAAACAGTGATGATCACCACATCACAGGCCTGCTGTGCGCTTACATCTTCAAGCTCTTTTTCCAGTTCTTCGTACTGTTCTTTTTCTAAGACTCCGGCTTCATCCACCAGAAGGGCTGGCTGTTCCTGGGCTGCTTTTACCGACATTCCAGAGGCTGTCATGAGAACAGTGGCAAGAAATAAAGTTACCGTTTTACATATTCTTTTTCTCATTGTCTTGTCCTCCCTATAACAACATCAACAGCCACATAAGTCCATAAAGAACAGCACCAATTGCCACACCTCTGGAAAGCACATATTTCCAGAATGCCTGTTTATCCGCAGGCAGATCACCAACCATCTTCCCGGTCTGTCCATTCATTGCAAAAACATACTTTTCCCCATTCCATGTGGTGTTCAAAAGCCACACAGGGTATAACACGTACATATATTCTGCATTTAAGATATGTATATCGCTGTGATCCATATTTACGTAAGTGTATTTTTCCAGTTCCTGATGCATAGCTGATTCTGCACTGTTACGGATTCTCTGTGTAACCCGCTCCTGACTGTCTTTAGCTTCCACATCGTACCGGTCTGCATAGTAGCCTGCAAGATATGCATTCTGAAATGGAACCGCCTCAGCAAAATCAAATGGTTCTATGGATTCCATAAGCGTATTGTCCATTTTAAGGGAGCCGTCCACTGGCAGATGGGAAAAAGCCATATTCCCGCCTCGCCTTACATCATAAGACTTCCGTTCCGTGTATTCCATATCTCCCTGTTCCCACATACGGATCTTCTCTGCCTTATAAGAAACATCCGCATGTATTTTTGAATCAAACAGCCAAAACGGAACATACACCCCTTTGATTTCATCAATATGATTTTCCCTTGCAAATACGGAAGGCAGGAAGCTTTTTCCTTTCAGATGATTCTTATATGCTTCCTTTGCAGCCTTCTTATCCAGCTTAAAAGGTATGATGCGGTCCGGTTTCAGATCTCCTGAAAACTGCCCTTTCACAACGATCTTATTCCCGCAGAAAGGACAGGAAGAAGCTCCTGTTGTCTGGTCTGCAACGATCTCGCCGCCACAGGACTGGCATACATAAACCTTCATATCCTGCGCCTCATCCTGAGACCAGGTTTCGCCCCCTACAGCCGTCCACTGTGCTCCATCCGTTTCAGCATTCTGTCTTTCCCATTCTTCCACACTGATCTGGGTATCGCAGTAAGGACACTTTAATTCCTGTGCCTTACTGTCAAATTCCATAGCCCCGCCACAGGCCGGACATTTATATTCCATTACATCACTCATCCGGTTATCTCCTTTCCCTCTCCTAAAACCTTCTTTTTAAAAAGGTCTGCTTTTCCCGCATTCCGGGCAGAACTTGCCTTTATTTACAGAACCACAAGAACAGGTCCACTGCTCCTGTACAACAGGTCTTGGAGAACCACATTCAGGGCAGAATTTACCGGTTGCGATCGTACCGCACTGGCACTGCCAGCTGCCTGGTGCACTCTGCTGTGCTCCAGCCTGACTTCCCTGCATGTTCGGCTGCATCATTGGCATACCCTGCTGCATCCCGGACATATTCTGCTGCATTCCCGGCATGCCCTGCTGCATTCCTGCCATATTCTGCTGTGCTCCCATCTGGTAAAGTCCCTGCATATTCATACCGCCCTGTGCAGATGCCATATTCATACCAGCAAAGCACACCATAGCTCCGCCCTGATTGGAGGCTGCCATCTTCATAGCTTCTGCCTGTGCTCCTGCCAGTGTGGCTGCTGCCATTGTCGGATTCTGTAAAACAGCCATTCTCTGAGCCTGCTTGATCATTTCAGCATCTTCCTCAGGCAGTGTCACCTGGTTCATGCCAATAGACACAATCTTCAGACCACGCAGCCCCTGCCATTTCTCACTGAGGATCTTATCCATGGCATCCGCCAGTTCCATCACATGTGCCGGTATTCCGTTCGGGCGGATACCCAGATCTGAAATCTGTGCAAAAGCAGGCTGAAGTGCTGTAAGGAACTCTGCCTTTAACTGGCTTTCCAGTTCATCTCTTGTATATTCCTCTGCTACATTTCCGCACACATTTGTATAAAACAGGATCGGATCTGTGATCCTGTAGGAATACACACCATTACACCGTACAGAAACATCTATATCAAGACCGATATTTCTGTCTACAACTCGAAACGGAATCGGAGACGGTGTTCCAAAGCGGTTATCCATGATCTCTTTTGTGTTAAAATAGTAAACTCTCTGATCCTTTCCACTATCTCCGCCAAATGCAAACCTTTGCCCGATCTTATTAAAGGTACTGTTCAGGCTTTCCCCCAGATCTCCTGAAAAAATACTTGGTTCTGTGGAAGTATCATAAACAAATTCTCCAGGCTGTGCACACACTTCTACTACCTTCCCCTGCTCCACAATGATCATACACTGTCCGTCTGCCACTGCGATCACGGAACCATTGGAAATGATGTTGTCATCCCCCTTCTTGTTGGAGGATTTTTTCCCTGTACGCTTTCTTCCTTTCATCACAAGAATGTCTCTGTCCATGGCTTCACAGTAAAAATATTCCTTCCACTGATCTGCCAGCACGCCCCCAACTGCTCCTATTCCGGCTTTAAGTAATCCCATATTTGTACCTCCCATAAAATGTTTTTATTTATTATTTTACCGCATTTCCTTTTCTTTTTCATCACCTATTTGAATGAAATGCATAATTTTTTCAAAAAAGTGCAAAAAAAGAAAGCAGAACAAGTATCTCTGCTTTCCTTTTATGTGGTTACTGCCTTTGAAATTTCAAACACTGTATTTAAAGGCCTTTTTTATTTTTACCAGACGCTTATTTTCTGTCAAGTGTAAACCAGAATTCCACGCCATTATCAAAATTAACAACTCCGTATTTCTGGTTCATGCCCTCCATGATAGCCTTTACAATAGAAAGACCAATGCCGCTGCCACCGTATTCTCTGGTGCGGGCCTTATCCACCTTGTAGAATTTGTTCCACAGTTTGGGAACATCTTCCTCAGGTATAGGAGTCCCAGTATTAAAGACTGTAACCTTTACATTATTTTCTTCCTTCAGGATCTTGATCTCAATCTCGTGTTCCCCTTCCAGATGGTTCAAGGCATTGCTTACATAGTTAGTCACAACCTCTTCTGTCTTAAACTCATCCGCCCATACATAAACCGGCTTTGCCTCTTCAAAAATGATCTTCGCTTCCTTTTGCTGGATCATAATATCCATAGTGGACAAAACTCCACGGATCAGGGCTGTCAGGTCAAAGCGCTCCATCACGATCTCGTCCCGGCCGGACTCCAGATGATTCAGTGTAAGAAGATTCTTCACCAGCTTATTCATCTTCGCAGCCTCATCCATGATCACATCACAGTAGAATTCCATGCTCTCCGGATCATCATTGATCCCTTCCTTCAGGCCTTCTGCGTATCCCTGCACAAGGGCAATGGGGGTCTTCAGCTCATGAGATACATTGTCCAGGAATTCCTTACGCATCTCATCGATCTTAACCTTATCTGCAATATCTTTCTGGAGCTTGTTATTGGCTGACTTCAGTTCTGAAATAGTGGTCTCCAGCTGACCGGACATGCGATTGAAATTATCTCCCAGAACATCGATCTCATTGCCTGCATGACTTTCATATTTTGCCTCGAAATCCAGGTCTGACATCTTTCTTGAAAGCTCTGTCAGTTCACTGATCGGCTTTGTGATCTTTCCTGTTACGATCCAGATCACAATACCGCTGACAAGGATGATCAGCGCACCAACAAAGAAATAAAACTTATTGGAAATGGCTGCGCTTTCCCGGATGCTTTCCAACGGGCTTCGGATCAGAAAATAATTCCCGTTGTCAAAAACACCCCAGCATTCCACATAATCCATCCCTACAAAACGGTCATGCACCTGCTGTACTACATAATCATCATCCGATTCCAGGATCTTGCCTTTACCCTTATCATCATCCAGATTGCTGGCATACCCGAAAAACAGCTTACTCCGCAGCTGATCCTCGTTCTCCGGCCAGCAGATATATTTGGTATTATCGCTGTTGATCAGTACCCAGGTAAGATTATTCCTGGAGCCTGACTGGGTGATCTGCGACGGCAGTTCTTCCTCTGTGCCGTCATCATGGACCATTTCATCTATGTCAATCTGCTCCAGAACTTCCTTTGCTTCCAGCAAGACTTCTTTTTTCCGTGACACATAATATTTTTCAAGAAAAATCCCATTGATCAGCGTGATCACAAGCACAGACAGCAAAAGAAGCCCTATAAAAGTAAAGGTGATCTGGTGCTTCATGGTGTGCAGCTTTTTGCCTTTCTCTGGCTTTTTGGCCTTTCCCGGTGTTTTCATTCTCCCACCTCAAACTTATAGCCCATGCCCCATACAGTCTTGATGTATTCGCCCTTCTCTCCCATTTTGCTGCGAAGCTTCTTTACATGGGTATCAATGGTCCTTGCATCTCCAAAATAATCATAATTCCATACGGAATTCAGGATCTTCTCCCTGGAAAGGGCAATGCCCTGGTTCTCCAGAAAATATGTAAGAAGTTCAAATTCTTTGAAGCTTAAGTCCATAGCCTTGCCGTCCACAGTTGCCAGATGAGCAGCTTTATCGATCACGATCCCACCTGCTGACAGTACATCCTGCTGACTGCCCTGTCCTGTACGCCGCAGGATCGCTTCTACCCTTGCCACCAGGATCTTGGGGCTGAAAGGCTTGGATATGTATTCATCCACTCCCAGGTCAAAGCCCAGAAGTTCATCTCTTTCATCGCTTCTTGCTGTCAGCATGATGATAGGCACCTTGGAATCCTTACGGATCTCCCTGCATACTTCCCAGCCGTCCATCTTCGGCATCATAACGTCCAGGATCACCAGCGCAATGTCTTTTTCTTTATAAAATATATCCATGGCCTCTTCACCGTCTCCGGCTTCCAGCACCTGAAAATTCTTCTTTGACAGAAAGTCCTTTACCAGCTTTCTCATGCGGCTTTCATCATCCACCACAAGAATCTTTAATGTGTCCATTTATAAACCTCCTTGTTATCCGCCCTTAAAAATTATAAATATATAATATAACGCATTTGTGGGCATTTCAAGGCGAGTTTGTGACTTTTGTGTGAAGGGATACGGCAAAATCACCAAACACACTCCGATCTATTTCTTTGATTTTTCCTATGTCTCACACTAGTTTTCCATAGCTTAACACCAAAATAATCCAATAGAAATTCCGGAAATGCGCTCAATACAAATATCCTCCTCTTCTCATATTCTTTCGCTTCCAAAGAATATATTGTCCTCGGTGTTACCTCACTGGAATACTGTTTATAGTCCATCGTATCAGACATTCCATATAGACATGATACTTTCATTATAAACACATCAAGAATGTTCTTCCATGCATCGATATCATACTCTTTAAAATGTGGATTATATGCTCTGGTCGCAGACTTATTCTTATAATTAACAAAATCTTGTATCTCCACAAAACAATTTTCTCCGTTACCACATTTTTCTGGTTCGTAGTCTCTCAGCGCCTCAACCATCGGGTAACTAATATATAATTTTCCGTTCTCTGTTTCATTATCAAAGCTAGTAAGCATCTGATTGATTACATCTACATCAACATTTTTTCTAAATTGGTTTGATGAGCATCATAGTCAAAGAAAAGATAGACCTCCGAAAAATCATTTCTCGATAGACCTTCCAGTTGTTTCTCTATTTCAATATTGCTCTCCCTCAAAATTTCAATTATATCTGTATCGAAATCATCATCTTTCAATTGTTTCCATAACATATAAATATTTTCTCCAGCCGGAAGTGTAATAACCGTATAATTCCTGTGTAAAAAAAATATCCTGGAAATATTGTCAATAATCTGAGGCTCTCTAACCTCACCTTCGACTATAAACGCCTTATAGTCCCTATCTGCCATTAAATGCACCTGCCTTATACATTTTTTGAAGATTATGCGCCTGACGCAATTCTTTCTGAGTTAATTCAGAAAATGCTTTGATACTATTATTTTCAAGCAAAAAATAGCTATCTGGTCTAAGCAAATCATTACTCATTAAATCTGTATTATGAGTGGTGGAAAATATCTGAACACCAGATATTTGTTTTAAGTGTCTTTGCACTGATTCAGATAATTCAAAATGATAAAATGCATCAAATTCATCAATAAATACAAAGGATGCCCTTTTCATGCGAATATACCAATAATAAAACAGCGCTAATGATCTGGTTCCTGTAGAAGCAATTTTAAAAAAATCAACATCACTATTATCAAAATGACAATAAATTGCTTTTCTTCCATCCAATTCACATTCATATAAATCATAATCAATATAATTTTCCTTTAGGAATTCTTGAAAATCCCGTACTTTTCCACTATTTACAATACCTTCTGCAATGCCTTCGCTTCCATTCATAAATCCTTCATATCCACGACTATCCAAAGAATAAAACAAAAGCATACGATCCACAAAATCCATAAACTTTCTAAAAATTTGATTCTGCACATTATCCGTAAGAATAGAATTACTATTCACATATTTTACACGGGAAATAGGACTATCATTCTTGATCGACGCATTCAATGTATCTGAACCTTCTAGCAATGTAAAACCGTCCTTTGTAAGAAAATCAAAAAAAATAACTTCCTTTCCATCAATTGATAAGCTCTCACTTTTCAATGTATTTACATCTTTTTTGCTATATCGATAAACTACTTCGTGTTCATCAAATAAAAATGTATATTCAAATTCAGCAAACGACTTTCTCCCACTCATATTTAAATAAAAATTATAACTTGGAAGAAGCTTCTGTTTTTCTGTCAAATGGGTAATAATATCAAAAATGGCCAATCCAAGATTCGATTTACCACTACTGTTGATGCCATAAATAATTCCTTTCGTTACACAACCATTTTCTATGATTTCAGAATTAAAATTGTAATTGCTTGGAGAACCTATATCAAATGTGATTTTGTCTTGAAAACCTTTAAAATTTTCTACACTGAATTTCTTTAACATAATAGTCACCTTCTTATCTTTTTTTCTATTATATTATTATCTGTAAAAAAGTTCAACTTATTCCGTATTTTTTTTACGGAATAAGTTGAACTTCGATTTTTATAACCTATCCAGGCCTCTGGAGACGGCTGCATTCCGTCTCCTTTTCCTATTTTCTTACAGTTTAAAATCATTTTTATCCAGCTTGCAAAGTTCCATGAAAATGGCTATATTTCCAGTCACAGCTCTTTTCATAAAATCAGTCCTGCACATATCCACAGGCCTGTGGCAGTACAGTTCCTGCATAGGGGAATACCCGATCCCTGCGATTCCATGTCCACCGCATATCATTGCCAAATCTGTTCCAAAATCCCAGTAACCATAACTTACCGGTTCCCCGTATGCTTCCAGTCCTTTGGCAGCTGCCTTAACAAAGGGATGCTCTGTTGAAATCTTCCATGCCTCTTTAATGTTTTCTACTGTTTTTATAATCCCTGTATAGGTGGTTCTCGGTGTTGCCCCTATACCTGCCTTTGCATGGAAATTCTCATCCTTTTCATGCAGTTTACTGATCAGTTCTTCCATTTCTTTTACACAGTCTTTAGCCGTTTCCCCCGGAATAAATCTGCGGTCAAAGGTCAGATGGCAGCGATCCGGAACAATACACATAGACCCTGGAGAGCAGGTAATATTTGTCAGTGCAATGGTAGATTTTCCAAGATTTTGATCTTCTTTTGCATCTGCATATGCATGTTCTACTTCAAGGATCAGCCTGGACGCTTCCGTTACCGCATTCACCCCAAGCCAGGGTGCGCTGGCATGGCTGTTCACTCCCTCAACATCTACAGATAATTCTACCCTTCCTCTGTGTCCCAGATACAGCTGAAGGCCTGTAGCTTCACAGGATACAACTCCGTCCACCGGGATATTCTTCTTTGTAAAGGTATCTTCTATAAGTCCCCGCATTCCGATCTGCTCTGCCGGTTCCTCCAGCACAACTCCTGAATAAATATAATTTCCTTTAAATCTATAACCTTCTTTTTTCAGCCTGGCAAGTACTGCGCCACTGTATACCTGGCATGCCATCCCGCTTTTTGTATCCGAAGCCGCTCTGCCATGTATCACCTGGGTTCTTTCTTCACCGCTTCGATCCTCCTTCAGGATCATGGATTCATCAATCTTTCCCCCATATGGCTCATATCCTTTCCATTCATCCGGATCTCCGATATCCACATGATCCAGATGACCATTATACATAATGGAAGGACCATCTTCCGTGCCCTTTACGATTCCTACCACATTTCCATATTTGTCCAGAAAAGCCTCATCATAGCCCAGCTTTTGTAATTCCTGTAAATACAGCTTTGCCACACTTTCCTCCTCGCCGGAAAGCGAAGGACACTGGATCATTTTCTGTGCAAAAGAAAGCATTTCATCCTGCAGGCTCTCTGCGATTTCTCTGATTCGTTCTTTTAATTCTTTCATTATCTAGTCCTCTATGTCTTTCTCTAATCCTTCCAGATGGGTAGATGCCCTTCGCAGCATTGCCTTGCCTACATCATTTACAAATCTGGCCTTTTGCTGTTCATCAACCTTTGTCAGCCTTCCACCGTCCACAACCAGTTCACCATTTACAAAAACCTTATCCACCAGTTTGCTTTCACCACTTAATACAATGCAGTCAACCGGATCATTTTGCCCACCTGCATACTGAAGCTGATCCCAGTCCATAATGGTAATGTCTGCTGCCATTTGGGGTGCCAGGTATCCGATATCATCCCTGTGCAGCACCTGCGCTCCTCCCACAGTTGCAAGATACAGAATATCTTCCGCTGATACCGCATTGTCTCCCCAGGTCAGCCGGTTCACAAGGTAAGCACTTCGTATCTCCTGAAGCATATTAGAAGAATTGGAGCTTGCTGCTCCGTCCACACCAAGCCCTACCCTTACACCTGCTTTCATAAGATCCGGAATCCTGCATACCCCTGAATTCAGAAACATGTTGGAAATGGGACAATGAGCAACGCCTGTATTTGTTTCCTTCATCAGTTCAATCTCATCATCCTCCAGATGTACAACATGTGCATAATAAAAGCGGTCTCCTAAAAGCCCATGCTTTTCAAACCATCTGGCAGGTGTACATCCAAAAGTATCCAGGGTATATTTTGTTTCATACACGCTTTCAGCCAGATGTCCATGAATCAGCACATCATACTTTTCTGCCAGCTTTTTACTTTCTTCCAGGATTTCCAGTGTTTCATATTGGGGCATATTAGGTGCGATTCCCACCCTGCACATGGAAAAACGGCTGGTATCGTGATATTTACGGATCAGGCGTTCTGCATCTGCCATAACCACCTCTGTACTGCCTACCAGTTCCGGTGGCACAATGTTACTTGCCTTGGAATGGACTCCTCTATTTGGATGAAAACGGATTCCCATTTCTGCAGCAGCTTCGATTTCCGCATCAATAAGCTTTTCCACGCCAACCGGATGGGCATAAAACAAATCATTTGATGTAGTGCAGCCGGTCTGCAACAACTCGCCCAGTCCTGCATATGCACCAGCCCTTGCCACATCTGTATTGATTTCTTTGAAAATTTCATAAACAACCTTAAGCCATGGCTCCAGCTTTAATCCGTTTGCCACATTAATATTACGTACCAGTGACTGCCAGGTATGATGATGTACATTTACAAATCCCGGTAATACCAGTTTGCCTTTCCCATCGATCACTTTTGCATCCGGATATTTTCCAGCTAGATTTTTCCCGATTTCTTTTATTTCTTTTCCCTCGATCACTACATCACTGTGTTTCCATCTGGTACGTTTCTCATCCATTGTAATGATCCAGTCTGCATTCTGTATTATGGTATACATCTGTTATCCTCCTTTGCGATAAAATTCAACCTGCACAAAAAAGACGCCAAGTATCTTTTTACTTAACGCCTTCGTTACCAAAATTTCTTTATGAATTTATATTGATTATAAAACAGGAAAATCACATATCAACTTGTAGTATCAATTTGATTGACCATTTATCAAAATGATAGGATACCTGTTTTCTTACATATGCTTTATAATTTGCGATATAAAGTAGCAATTCCTATGCCCAGTGCCTCTGCTGCCTTTTCTTTCCCGTTCTTGGTATCTCCATAGAAATCAATAGCTTTGGCAATCTCCCTGCGCTCCAGCTCATCAATGGGAATGATCTCATCATCGCTGTATTCACTGTTCAGTCCAAAAGATTCCGGCAGGGTATGATTGTCCATGATCCCGTTCTCTCCCAGCGCATTGACCATATATTCAATAACCGTTTTCAGCTCATCCACATTTCCAAACCACCTGTGATTTACCAGCAATTCCATGGTTTCAGGTGCTACTTCTTTTATATAAACCTGATATTTTTCTGAATACTCCTTAATAAAATACTCCACATATTCACGGATATCCTCCCGATGCTTCCGAAGTGGAAGGAAACTAATCTTACCGGCATTGATACAATAATAAAGATCCTTTTGGAATTTTCCCTCTTCCATCAGCTTCAGAAGATTTTGGTTTGACGAAAAAACAAAACGTACATCCACCGGCTGCCAGGTGATAGCATTACGTCTTTGTATTTTCTGGTCGCAGATCACATGATATAAAGCCTCCTGAAACGGCATATCCAGAACATCCACTGCATCGATATGGATCATTCCTCCTGAAAGCTTTTCCAGCAAACCCATCTGGTTCCTGGAAGCTGTAATAATACTGCTTTCCTTTTTATCCACACCAAACAGAAGATCGCTTAATTCCTGTGACTTATAGGTGGTACAATCCAGATAATAAAATGGTCTGTCCTTCCTTGGCCCGGCCTTCCACATTGCTGCTGCCGCAAGCTTCTTGCCCGTTCCGCTTTCACCGCTTAAATAAACCGGCACTACATTCTCTGCCTGTATCAACAGCTGCTTTTTCAGCTTTGATACATATTCACTTTTGCCAAGAATAGAATCAATACCCACATATGCTTTTTTGTTTTCTGTTGCCATCAATCTGTTTCTATACTGAACCGGTGTCTGGAAAATAAGGATTCTGGAATAATCGCTGTTTTGATTTTCAAAGCTCTCCATCGTTCCCATTACCGTAAACACACGCCCTTCAATGACTACACGGTAAGTATTTACATGCTCCACATTCCCATCTGTCAGAATCACATTTGTCTGTTTCCCGATCAAAGGATTGATTTCTCTGAAAATTTCTTTCGCCTCTGTATTCGCTTCAACAATGGTTCCCCATTCATCCAGGATCACAAGTCCTTTATCTACATGTCCCAGCAGGCTGTAAAACATCTTACTTGTGGCAAGAGATGCCTGCACTGTTGTACGCTCTGTGATTTTCTCTGCCAGAAGTTCACACATATGCTCCACAAAAAAGAGGGATCTTTCCAGATTTTCCGCAAAAAATGCTCTTCTGGTTTCTTCCCAGCAGGTAATGCCAACTGCCCCTTCTACATGATCGTTGCAGATAATAGGATATCCGATTTCCAGAAGAATACCACAATTCTCTTTATTTTTACAGCTTCTGCAATAGGAATCTGCGGAAGGGTTCGTGATCACCATTTTTTCTCCCTGCTCAAGCACATCCCGATATGCATGACCCTCATCTTCATTACACATATTTATCTTCTTTCTGAAATTTCCCGTTCCTGCCACCAGCATATGATTTCGGTCTATGATCTCAACCTCAACCTGGAGCATGATAGAAATTGTCTCAGCTATTTCAACCGCAACATCCTGAATCCCGTACAAACGGCTCTTTCCGATAGCTTCTTTTTTCTCGATCATATGCGTATACCTCTTTTCGGTTCACAACATCTGCTTAATGATACATCTTGCCTGTTATTGACCTACCATAGCACCCGCAATACGATACTGTCAAGACTGACCTTCTCCTTTCTTAAAAACGGATAAGTCCGGAAATATCAGCCAGGGAGCAATCCTTATATAGGCTGTTCACCCGCAGGAGGAAATTAAGCTTATCAATACGTTCTCCAGATCTTGGACAGCCATTCTTGATAAATCCGATCTGCAGCCCTACTGCAAGATCCATCACTACATCCCCTACAACTCCTCCGCTTCTTCCTGAAGTTATACTGATCATATGATTGTCTACGGCATATTTGTGGGCATCCAGTGCTTCTGTAATGGTTCCTACCTGATTTGGTTTCAGAATAAAACCATCAATCGCATTCATTTCATGGGCTTTTCTGATCCTGGCAGGATTACTGACGCAGAAATCATCCCCTATGATCAGTGTTCTGCTTATCTGTTCATGCGCTTTTTTAAAGCCTTCCCAGTCATCCTCATCCAGCATGTCTTCAATAAATACAAAATTATACTTTTCTGTCAGCTTTTTATCATAAGCGATCAATTCCTGGCTTGTAAGCCGTCTGCCGTTTAAATAATATAAGCCTGTTTTTTTATCATAAAAATCACTGATAGCACAATCCAGTGCAAAGGCAACTTTATCCTGATAACCACATAAAGAAACAGCTTCTGAAATCAGGTCAAGAACTTTTTCCGGATCCTCAAATGGTGCCACCCAACCATAAGATTTTCCTACCATAGCCTGTTTTCCTGTATGCTTTTCAATCACACTTTCCAGCTTCTGGAATACCTCCACGCCGATCTCTACAGCCTCTTCTATATCCCTGGCCTTATATGGCATAATGATGAATTCATTAAACGCCTGGTTAATCCCGTAATTTCTGCCGCCATTCATTACATTAAACGAAGGGATCGGCACTGTTTTTATATTCCCGTCAGCTATGTAATCATATAATTCCCTGTCAGCCAAAGCTGCTGCTGCACGATATGCTGCAATGGATGTACTGTAAACCGCATTTCCTCCCAGATTGGACTTATTATCTGTGCCATCAAGACAGATCATTGTTTCATCAATCTTCCTCTGATCCCTTACATCCATTCCCACCAGCGCAGGTGCGATTTTCTCCTTTACATTCGCTACTGCCTTTCTTACACCCATTCCATAATATTCTTTAGGATCCTGATCTCTCAGTACATATGATTCATACATGCCTACAGAGTTTCCTGTGGGAGCTGCGCCTCTTCCAATCCTTCCATTTTCAGTTACTATATCTACTTCCACCATTGGCCTGCATTTGCAATCCAGAATCTGCCTTGCCCTCACTTCTTTTATCTGAAAACCGCTCATCTTCTGTCCTCCTTTTTCCTGTCTGTTTTTGCAGGTACATACATAATGTTCAGATCACACAGATTTGTGCCAGTATTTCCTGTAAACACAGTTGCTTTTAACGGTTCAAGTGCCTCAAAGCATGAATGCTGGCGAAGTGCTTTATACAGGTCTATTCCTTTCTCCTCTGCCAGACATCCTGTCACAGAATCCGTGATACCTCCCGCAACCATAGTTGTACCATCGGTTCCCTCAGAATCCATAGAATACATCACACAGCCGGAAAGCCCTTTTGCAGCAATGGCAAATCCGGTTGCAAGTTCCTGTGAGGGACCTCCATGCCCTGAAACTGTCTTATTATCAAGGATGGTAGTTACCGTTTCACCGGAACTTAAAACAATACAGGGAGCTTTTACCGGATTCCCGTAATTTTGGATTTCTTTTGCAACAGATGCAAAGATCTTACCTGCATCTTTGCTTTCCCCTTCCAGAAATGAAGATAATATAATCGCCGGAATCCCCATTTCTTCTGCAATTTTTTTTGCATATATGCAGGAATCCGGAAGTGTATTCAGCAGAAAATATGTATTTTCCGGAAATGCTTTTGGCGTTTCTCCTTCTTCTCCACAATTCATAAGATAATCCACTACATTTTTAGGAAGCCGGTCTTCTACTGCATAATGCTTTATTACATCCCTTGCCATCTGCAGAGTTGTCTGATCCGGTCCCATAGGCGTTCCTTTATAACCGGCATAAGGAATCCCTATGTCTGTAGTGGGGGGATTTCCTACAGCGTCACTGATCCCAAAGCCGATCAGCTGTGCTCCCTTTTCCCGGATCCTTTTCGCCAGCATTCCTCCATTTAACTGTGAAATATGTCTTCGTATGGAATTGATCTCGTATATATTCGCCCCTGATTTCAGCATCACATCTGTAGTGTTAATTTCATCCTGAAGGGAGATCCCATCAATGGGACAGCTCATCAACGCGGAACTCCCACCGCTGATCACAACAATGAAAAGATCCTTGTCTGTTGCCTCATCAATCAGCTTAATAATCTTTTTACATGCTTTATATCCTTCTTCATTTGGAAGAGGATGACCTCCAACATAAACCTCCGTATTTTGGAACCTGTCATTTGGTTCCTTTATCTTTACAATCGCAATTCCTTTTGTAAGTCTGTCTCCCAGGATTTCATCAATGGCCCTTGCCATATGGTTACATGCTTTTCCTGCACCGATCAGATATACATGATTCTTTTTGCTTAAATCCCACTTTTCGGTTCCAATGGTTAATATATTGTTTTCATATTTTGTAATACTTTTAATACGTTCATATGCATCCAGCTTCTGAAGTGTTTTTTCTGCAATATTCAGAACTATACGCTTTGAATCCACATCACCGTCACAAAGAATACTGTCTTTATTCTTTATTTTCGCTTCCATTTCTTCACTGTCCTTTCTGTTTTTTCCAGAGTATAAGTGGATTTTCTCTTCCCAGCCAGATTTTTTATCAGATTGATCGATTCTATATCATTTTGATATTTTTTATTGACGGGACAGCTGCAAAATGGAATATTAAATGCGAAAGATACATGAAAGGTTGGTAAGATTATGAGCACTGAATTCATTTATTTATCTGAACAGGATACTATTGACGCTGGCGTGTTAGATGCCCCCCGATGTGTAGACGTATGCTCTGAAGTTTTTGAACTTCTGGCAAAAGGTGATTATCTGATGGGGGGAAGTAACCATAACAGCCACGGAATGGGACTGGTTTTTCCAAAAGAATCCCCATTTCCAAATATGCCTGTAGCAGGTCCGGACAGACGTTTTGTAGCTATGCCAGCTTATCTTGGAGGCCGTTTTGATATATGTGGCAATAAATGGTATGGCTCAAATGCAGCCAATCCCTCCAAAGGACTGCCCCGTTCTGTCCTTACAGTTATGCTGAATAATAAAGATACCGGCGAACCTTTAGCCCTGATGTCAGCGAATCTGTTAAGCGCAGCCCGTACTGGTGCAGTTCCGGCGGTTGCCTCAAAATATCTTGCAAGAAAAGATTCTGAAGTAATCTCCATGATCGGCTGCGGTCCTATCAACCAGTCTTGTCTGCGCCATATTTTATCGCAAATGCTCAAAATAAAAAAAGTCATCTGTTTTGACCTTTTTACAGAAAAAGCTGAAAGCTGTGCAAAATGGATCTGTGAAACTTTCCATCTGGATGCAGCTGCTTCCACAGATCTTCAGGACACTTTATCACAGTCTGATATAACAACCATTGCAGCCTCCAGATTAAAACCTGTAAATTTCAAAAAGGACTGGATCAAACCTGGCACAACTGTACTTGTAACAGGCCCAATTATGCCTGATACTGATTTCTGGCTGAATACCCGGATCGTGTTGGATCATATTGGATTACATGAATCTTATGTAGAAGAAGCTGTCGCTTCTGGTGATAAAGACAAATATTATGCAGGTGTGATCGGCGGGCCTATTTATCATCTGATCGACGACCATCGGCTTCCTTCCCTTCAGGACTCTGACAGTATCGGTCAGATCATTGCCGGTCAAAAGCCAGGCCGAAAAGACGATAATGAGATCATTACATTTGTTGCCTGCGGAATGTCTGTTTTTGATGTAGGCTGGGGATACGAGATATATCAGAATGCATTAAAAAAGAACATCGGACAGAAAATGCTGCTTTGGGATACCCCCTATCAGCTCCGCTCCTGAAGATTTTCGTATGTAAAGAATCTAAAGATCATAATTGAAGATGTAGATGCCAGATACAAAAACTGGACGCAAAAAGAACTGCTGTACAAAACCATACAGCAGTTCTTTTATAGTGGAAGCAGTGGGGCTCGAACCCGCGACCTCTCGCGTGTGAGGCGAACGCTCATCCCAGCTGAGCTATGCTTCCTTCTCACGAACACAGGCATATACACAGCCTGTCTTCAATGGACCTGGCGGGAATTGAACCCGCGTCCGAAAGTCTATCCCTTGCGGCATCTCCCATCACAGTCAATGTTTTAACATTCCCTCCACAGCACGCCCACCGACAGGCTTACTGCTTCAGTAGCTTCATAATACATCTGCCGGGACAAAGCTTAACCGGCAAGGTTTCTCACATAGTCGACGCCAGGCTCCTGATGTGTGAGTGCATCAGGTCTGACGGGCAGCACTTAGGCTGCCATTACTAACTGATCGTCAGCGTTTATATTTAGAATTTCCCGTTTTAACGCAGTTCGGGAGCTGCGGATGGCTTCCTCAACTTCAAAACCCCCGTCGAAACCAGTACAAGCCCGAATAGATCAAATCGGATATCTTTGCTGGTACGCAGACGAATTGAAACTGTATGGCAGATCTGTATCTGCCACTACCTGACAGCCGACAGTCTCACTGCCAACTCTCTTGTTAAAGAATTATAGTCGTGTTCCCGCCGGCTGTCAAGGCAAATTACAGCATTATTTCATATCAAATTCTATGACTCACCGTCAAATTCTATTCCCCAAATTCCTGTGCGGATTTCTTCAACATCTGACGGATCGGCAGATGATACGGACATCTTGTCTCACACTTCCCACACCCAATACATGCAGAAGCCTTCAAAGGAAGCTTCTCATAACGGCCTCTTGCCCAGCCTTCCAGGCTGTACCGTGACAGATAGCCCTCCAGAAGGAAAACATCCGGAATACTGATCCCTACGCTGCAAGGTGCACAGTAATTACATCTTCTGCAGAAATTCGTGCCCAGCATTCTTCGTACTTCTTCCACCTTCTCTTTTTCTTCTGCGGTAAGAGGTGTCCTGTCTGAACAGGCAGCAATATTCTCTTCAAGCTCAGAAACCTCAGCCATTCCCGGGATGGTCACAGTCACATCCGGGTTGGAACAGACATAACGCAGGGCAAGACGGCCATCCTCAATGGCTCCGCCAGCCAAAGGCTTCATATCAATAAATCCAATGCCTTTTTCTGTGCATTTACGGATCAGCTCTTCTCCCTGACTCTCCACAATATTGTACGGGAACATGATGGTCTCTACCCAATCAAGCTCCAGTGCTCTTTCAAAAACAGCAGTAGAATGTGCAGTCAGTCCTATATGTCCGATCTTACCTGCTTCCTTGGCCTCCATAAGTGCTTCCAGTGCCCCGCCCTTGGCGATCACCTGATCCAGCTGCTCCATGGTTGGATTATGTACCTGATACAGATCAATATGATCTGTGTGAAGGTTCTTCAGGCTGATCTGGATATCTGCTGCCATTGCATCTTTTGTCCTGGACATGCTCTTTGTTGCGATCACAAACTGATCCCGGATCCCTTCCAGGCCATATCCAAGATACTCTTCACTGACTGTATAGCCTCTGGCAGTATCAATATAATTTACTCCCTCTTCTGCCAGCTTATGCATCAGTGTCCTGGTACCTTCTGCATCGATCTTCTGGATAGGAATACCGCCGAATCCCATCTTTGAAATACGAAGTCCTGTTTTTCCTAAGTATGTATACTCCATCTCTCTCCTTTCCAGGCTTTTCGCTGTCATTTCAAAATACAGCCAAAAATCCTCCTGTATATATATTTCAAGAATGCCTTTTGCATTCTTGATGTAAGATGCACATCACACACCGCATAACATGCATCTGATATAATTAAAGGGATGCTGCCATGTGCAACATCCCTTTTGTTCGTGTATCCACACGCATTCTTTCATGTCTGTCTGAAGTTTCTGCTGCTGTGCAGCCTGGCTCCATCAAACTCTGGAGAGATACTCTCCTGTTCTGGTGTCAATCTTCAGCTTGTCGCCTTCATTAACGAAAAGCGGTACCATAACCTGTGCGCCAGTCTCAACGGTCGCCGGTTTGGTAGCACCCTGTGCTGTGTTACCAGCAAATCCAGGCTCTGTCTCTGTAACAAGCAGTTCTACGAATAACGGTGGCTCAATAGCAAATACATTGCCATTGTGGGAGCAGATCTTAACCATCTCATTCTCTTTAACGAATTTAAGGGAATCGCCTACCTGCTCTTCGGTAAGACCTATCTGATCAAATGTCTCTACGTTCATGAAATAGTACAGTCCACCATCATTGTACAGATACTGCATATCTACACGCTCGATACGTGCTGTAGGGAACTTCTCGGTAGGACGGAAAGACTTCTCCAGTACAGCTCCTGTAATGATATTTTTGTATTTGGTTCTTACGAAAGCAGCCCCTTTACCAGGTTTTACATGCTGAAATTCTACGATCTGACATACATTGCCATCAATTTCTACTGTGACGCCGTTTCTGAAATCACCTGCTGAAATCATACTTGTGTTTCCTCCTTAATTGTGCTTATCGCTAAAAAATATTTTATAATACCCAGGAATATTTTTCAACTGTTTTTTTACTTATCTTGCTATTTATCTTTTTCTGACTCAGATTGTCCCTTGATTTACCCAATCCATCATCATAAAAAGGCTTTTTATTTATCTTTTAATTTATCTTTTAATTTCTCTTCGATCTCACTGATCAGATCATCAAAAGGCTTTACTCCTGTCACAACCTGGATATCTGCAAAGCTGGCATATACAGGATCTCTCTGCTTCAGAAGCTTTTTCATCTTCTCATCCCTATCGTCACCTTCCAGAAGCGGGCTGGTATTCCCGCCGCCTTCCATACGCTTTTTCAGAACATCTGCTGATCCCTTCAGGTAAACGATCGTACCCAGCTGTTTCATATACTTCTGGTTCTGCTCCTGTACCGGAAGTCCGGAACCAAGAGAAACAATCTTCTTTTCCTTGTCCTCGATCAGACCTTTTATGGTCATTGTCTCCAGCGCTCTGTAATACGGTTCCCCAAATCTCTGAAAAATCTCCTTAATGGACATGTCCATCTTTTTGCTGATCACTCTGTCCACATCAATAAATGGCAATCCCAGATCCTTGGACAGACGTTTCCCCACTCGTGTTTTTCCTGAACCCATAAATCCAATAATAACTATATGGTTCATGAATTCCCCTCCTTCTTTTGCTTTTGATAAAAATATAAAACTATTTTTTCCAGATAACGCTTCAAAACGATCTGGATCTCTTCTTTTGGATGGATCGGCTTCACAAGAATGCAGAGAAGTCCTGCCTTCTTTGCGCCGTAAATATCGGTAAAAAGCTGATCTCCGATAAAAAGGGTATTCTTCCGGTCTGTGCCCAGAAGCTCCATAGCCCTTTCATATCCCTTTGGTGACGGCTTGCCGGCCTTATATACACAGCATCCACCTACCTCTTTGCAAAAAGGTTCTACCCTCTCTTTTTTATTGTTGGATACAAAGCAGTATCCAAAACCAAGCTCTTTAATCTTTATAAAAAGGGCTTTTGCCCTTTCATCTGCCGGTGCCCCATGAGGCACCAGCGTATTGTCAATATCAAACAAAATCCCCCGGAAACCCTTGGCATATAACTGCTCAAAATTGATCTGATATGTGGAATCCAGATATTGATCCGGATAAAAGCACTTAAACATCCTGTATCCTCTTTCTTGCATTTTCTGCTTTTTGTGTCTCCGGCCTGATCCTGACTTTCTATTTTTCCAGATAAGCCTGCATTTCTTCCAGGCGCTGCTCCATCAGCTGGTACCCATGGTCATAAAACGCTGTCAGCTTTTCTACATTCTGCTCAGTTCTTGACACAGGCCCCACCTCCGGACGGATCACAAAGATATGTCCTTCTTCTTCCCATTTCTCAATCAGTTCCATCACCCGGTTGTAATTCCTGTACCGGTTCAGAAGTGCATTTAAAAGATTGGGATATTTCTTCAATGCAGCTGTGTAAAGAAATTTGCTCTTCCCGGGCGCTTCCTTACGGTACCCCTTATTTCTTGTAAGTACAACCACATTCTTCTGATGGCCCAGCTTCATGGAATGGATCAGAGGCACAGAATCTGCCACTCCTCCATCCACACAGGGAATACCGTCCACATCCACCACAGGACTTACCAGCGGAATGCTGGAAGAAGCTCTGCAGATCGTCAGAAGCCTGTCCCTGTCCTGCTTCTCGGACAGATACATTGCCTCCCCTGTAAGACAGTTGGTCACAGCCAGCTCACACTGGATATCAGAAGCAAAGTAAGTATCAAAATCAAAAGGAAACATCCTGTTAGGATACTCGTCAAAAAGCCGATCCATATCAAAAAGATAGCCCTTTTTCAAAGCATCCTTTGTACCGATAAAACGCTTCTTTTTGTCTTCGATAATGGTACAGTCCTTTGTCCTGCCGATCTGTTCCGAAACATAATCTATAGCATTGCAGGCACCTGCAGAAACGCCGATCACATAAGGGAATTTCACCTTCTTTTCCATCAGGTAATCCAGAACACCTGCGGTAAATACGCCTCTTGTACCGCCGCCTTCCAGCACCAGTGCTGCTTCTTTTTTGCTTTTCACCTGAATCAGCGCCTCCCTTACCTGTCACCAAGCGGCACATACACTGCCGGATCCAGCACATTCTTATAAGCCGGACGGATGATCTTATCCACATTGATCAACTCTTCCATACGATGTGCACTCCATCCTACAATACGTGCCACAGCAAACATTGGTGTGTACAGTTCCAGCGGAAGATCCAGCATGCTGTACACAAAACCGCTGTAAAAGTCTACATTGGCACTTACACCTTTGTAGATCTTACGCTCCTGGGCGATCACCTCAGGTGCCAGATGCTCTACATTGGCATACAGCTGGTAATCCTTCATCCTGCCCTTTTCCATGGCAAGCTTCTCTACAAATCCCTTCAGTACCTGGGCACGTGGATCAGATACAGAGTAAACCGCATGTCCCATACCATAAATCAGCCCCCGTTTGTCAAAGGCTTCTTTATGAAGAAGCTTTCTTAAGTATGCCCGGATCTCATCTTCATCTGAGAAATCCTTGATATTTTTCTTCATGTCATTAAACATGCTTACAACTTTGATATTGGCACCGCCATGCTTTGGTCCCTTTAAGGAGCCAAGGGCTGCTGCCACTGCAGAATATGTATCTGTCCCGGAAGAAGATACAACTCTTGTAGTAAATGTGGAGTTATTACCACCACCGTGCTCCATATGAAGGATCAGCGCAAGATCCAGGATCTTCGCTTCCAGATGGGTGTATTTCTTATCCGGGCGCAGCATACGGAGAATATTCTCCGCAGTAGACAGATCCTTCTTAGGATTGTGGATGTACAAACTCTTTCCGCAGGAATAATGATTGTATGCCTGATAACCATACACGGACAGAAGCGGAAATACGCTGATCAGGTTCAGACACTGCCGAAGAACATTTGGCAGCGCAATATCATCCGGATTCTTGTCATAACAGTAAAGGGTCAGTACACTTCTGGACAAAGCATTCATAATATCTTTGGAAGGCGCCTTCATGATCACATCCCTGACAAAATTGGTAGGCAGTGATCTCTGATTCGCCAGAAGCTTGGAAAAATCCTGCAGTTCCTGTGCAGTAGGCAATTTACCAAACAGTAAAAGGTAGGTTGTTTCCTCAAAGCCAAATCGATCGTCCTCAATAAAACCTCTGGTAAGATCCTTAATATCATATCCCCTGTAGGACAGCTTTCCTGCACATGGCACTTCCTTACCGTCCTTCACCTCTGTGGCACACACATTGGATATCTGGGTAAGTCCGGCCAGGACACCTTTACCATTGACGTCTCGCAAACCACGCTTTACGTCATATTTCCCGTAAAGAGAAAGGTCCAGGGTAGAATGATCTTTGCAGATCTCCGTCAGATTTTCTATTTCCGGCGTTACTTTCATGTTAAATCCCGTCATTAAACAATCTCCTTTCTATTGGCAATATTATAACATCTTATTTCTTTCAGGTAAACCAAAGAATAATCCGGTGGCATTCCTGACAGCTTCCTGAATCAGTCTGTATCACCGCTGGCGGTAAGTGGAAAGGAATTCTTTTAATCTGTCCGTTGCCTTTTCCAGCTGTCGCACATTCGGCAGATATACCACACGGAAATGATCCGGCTGTCCCCAGTTAAAGCCTTTTCCAGGTACAAGAAGCACCTGCTTCTCATGAAGGAAATCCAGGGCAAACTGCTCATCATCCACGATATGGAATTTCTCAGTATCAATCTTGGGGAAAATATAAAAAGCAGCCTTTGGCTTCACTGCAGTGATCCCCGGAATATCTGTCAGTGCCTTGTAAATATAGTCTCTCTGCTCATAAACCCTTCCGCCTGGCTGGATATATTCATTCACACTCTGATACCCGCCAAGAGCTGTCTGTACAATAGACTGGGCAGGAACATTGGAGCAAAGTCTCATGGAGGAAAGCATATTCAGACCTTCAATATACCCCTTTGCCTTATTCTTTGCACCGCTGAGGACCATCCATCCAATACGGAAACCTGCGATCATATGGGATTTGGAAAGACCGGAAAATGTAACACAGAACAGATCCGGTGCCAGGGATGCAATGGAAGTATGCTCATATCCATCCATCACCAGACGGTCATAAATCTCATCTGAAAAGATGATCAGCTCATGTTCCCTTGCGATCTGTACGATCTGCTCCAGGATTTCCTTAGGATATACCGCACCTGTAGGGTTATTGGGATTAATGATAACAATCGCCTTTGTCTTGTCTGTGATCTTGCTGCGGATATCATCCATATCCGGATACCATTCAGACTGCTCATCGCAGATATAATGGACAACATTACCTCCTGCAAGAGTAGCTGTGGCTGTCCATAAAGGATAGTCCGGCGAAGGGATCAGGATCTCATCCCCATTATTCAAAAGAGCCTGCATACACAGGTTGATCAGCTCACTTACACCATTACCTGTGTAAATATCGCTCATGGTAACATTTGGCAGCTTCTTCAGCTGGGAATACTGCATAATGGCTTTTCTTGCAGAAAAAATACCCTTGGAATCAGAATATCCCTGGGATGTACGCACATTACTCAGCATATCCAGGATCACTTCCTGGGGTGCTGAAAAGCCAAACGGATAAGGATTGCCGATATTCAGCTTCAGAATCTCCATCCCATCCTCTTCCATCCTTGCCGCTTCATCTACTACAGGTCCACGCACATCATATAATACATTATCAAGTTTACTGGATTTTTCAAATGTTCTCATAATTACCTCTTTTCTGCCCTGGGGCACAACGATTGCTTTTATCTTCTCATATTTACCGATTTTTCGCAAGTCCTCATACCTGGAAGATTGTTAAAAAAAAAATTAAATGTATTAAATGTTACTCTTTTCTTTTTTAACACTTTAGTGTATAATAACCCTCGAAAAAAATATTCACATCAGAATTAATTTGGATGAGGAGGAATTACAATGTCTTATACTGAAGAAGTTTATGAGAGAGTCGTAGCCCAGAATCCTGGCGAACCGGAGTTCCATCAGGCAGTAAAAGAAGTTCTTGATTCTCTTAAAGTAGTAATCGACAAAAACGAGGAGAAATACCGCAGTGTTTCCCTTCTGGAGCGCCTTGTTGAGCCGGAAAGAATTATCTCCTTCCGTGTTCCGTGGGTTGATGACAATGGTGTTGTTCAGGTAAACAAAGGATACCGTGTACAGTTCAACAGTGCTATCGGACCTTACAAGGGCGGTCTTCGTTTCCATCCGTCAGTAAACCAGGGTATCCTGAAGTTCCTTGGTTTTGAGCAGACCTTCAAGAACTCTCTGACAGGTCTTCCTATCGGCGGAGGCAAGGGTGGTTCCAACTTCGATCCTAAGGGCAAATCTGACAGAGAGGTTATGGCATTCTGCCAGAGCTTCATGACAGAGCTTTCCAAATATATCGGTGCTGACACAGACGTTCCGGCTGGTGATATCGGCGTAGGCGGACGTGAGATCGGTTATCTGTTCGGACAGTACAAACGTATCCGTGGCCTTTATGAGGGTGTTCTTACAGGTAAAGGACTTACCTATGGCGGTTCCCTGATCCGTACCCAGGCTACAGGCTATGGTGTTGTATACATGCTGGACGAAATCATGAAAGCACACAAGGATGCTATCGCTGGCAAGACTTTCGTAGTTACAGGTTCCGGTAATGTTGCTATCTACGCAGTAGAAAAAGCACAGCAGTTAGGCGGCAAAGTTGTTGCTATGTGCGATTCCAACGGATTTATCCATGATCCGGACGGCATCAAGCTTGATATCGTAAAAGACATCAAAGAAGTTAAACGTGGACGTATTAAAGAGTATGCAGACCGTGTTGAGGGTGCTACCTACACAGAAGGTCTTGGCATCTGGAACATCAAATGTGATGTATATCTTCCATGTGCAACTCAGAACGAGCTTGCTCTTGACGGTGCAAAGGCTCTGGTTGCAAATGGCTGCAAATATGTAGTTGAGGGCGCTAACATGCCTACTACTCTTGATGCAACAGGCTATCTGATGGAGAATGGTGTTCTCTTCATGCCTGGTAAAGCAGCTAACGCTGGTGGTGTTGCTACTTCTGCTCTTGAGATGAGCCAGAACTCCATGAGACTTTCCTGGACAGCTGAAGAGGTAGATGAGAAGCTTCACAACATCATGATCGACATCTTCCACAAGGCAGATGACGCAGCAAAACGCTACGGTATGGAAGACAACTATGTAGCAGGTGCTAACATCGCCGGCTTCGAGAAAGTTGTTGACGCTATGATGGCTCAGGGTATCTGCTAATCTCCCCGATCTGTCGTACCCCTGTAAACGATTTACCGCCTGTGCATTTTACACAGGCGGTATTTTTTACGCTGATTACATGAATCATATGCACTTATCATTTTTTGCCATACAGGATCCCCATTCCACTAATCATCCATGGTGTTGTTACAAATCCCGGGATAAAATCAAGCTTATTTTCCAGATTCCCAATATAATGGATTTCCGAAATCCCTTCTTTCTTTAATTCCCTGACAAATTCCTCCATATCCCCATAAAGAGCCTTCTAGGAAAACATATCCTGAAAAGAGATCTGTCTGGAAACGCCTTCGATCCTGGCATTTCTCTCACACTGCTTTTTTGCATAACTCCACTGGGGTCCCCAGTAATCCATTGCTGTGATCTCCGCCCTTGGGAAGGCCTTTGCACAGCGAATGGTAAGGGCAGCTGCACCAGTATGCCAAGTGCAATGGCAGCTGCAATCTTTCTTCCACTGTATATTCTCCTCTGATCAGTTCCATGTAACCCTGAAGCCGCATGGAAACAAGGATCCTGATAAGTTCTGTTCCGTCTGTTTTCTGCGCTCATCATTCATAACACATGCTATATTAGCATGCACTAACCAGATCGTCAACCATCTAACACGGCATACTCCTCTATTGATACAGTAAAATAATCATTGGAAAATTTACAAACATTTCCGTTGCTTTGTAGAAAAGATCTTGGTTATATATCATGCGAGGCTTTCGTAGATCGTGTTTGAGCACGTAAGTGCGAGTTTGGCAAATGACAGAGATAATAAATGCCCGGGAGAAATCCGAAAACGAAGCCCTGATATATAAACATATCTTTTCTACCTAATGCAACATAAACAAAATAATTATAAAATTTGCCAAATGATATTTTACTGTATCCCCTCTATTGCCCTGATCGCTTCTTCAATCCCATTTTCCTGACGGATCTCGGCTGATAGCTGCTTCGCCCGCCTGTCATACTTCCCACTGACCAGATCTGTCAGTGCAGCCTGCAGTTGCTCTTTTGTACAGAGCTTTTTACGGATGTACAAAGGTGCAGGTCCTGCTCCCAGTTCATGGATAGTCCTGCCATAATACCACTGATCCAATGCCAGCGGAATAACAAGAGTAGGGCAGCCTGCCCACAGGCCGATCCCATTGGTTGTACACCCACCATGATGGACCACAGCTTTTACTTTCGGAAATATATAACTGTATGGAATCTTATCTACAAAATACAGCTTATTTGTATTCTTCTTTTCTGCCTCCGGAATCTGAAAAGCCTGAACCACTGCTTTGATCCTTGTCGCCTTCAGCGCTTCCAGGGTAAGCATCTGAAGCTTTGCAAGAGCCTTGGATTCCGCCTTTCCAAAAGCAACGAATACAGGCTTTTCCCCTTCTGTAAGGAACTGCTCAAGACCCGGTTCCATATGGTACCCGGCGCTGTCTTCTTCCGGATGATACCAGTATCCGGTAACATGGATATGGCTTCCCCATTTAGGATCTTTAGGCATCAGTACCGGGCTTACTGGATAAAATGTCAGAACCTTTCTGCCGTTTTGCTCTGTATAGTGATCAAAGTTCTTTACCTTTGGAATTCCATTTTTCCTGCGCCACTTTCCCATAAGTAGATTGGAAAGTATAGGCATTCCACCGGTAATGTTGTCATAGCTTTTTGCAACTGCAGGCGTACCATGCTCTACAGTATAAAGGGAATACTGGTCAGTCCTGTCATAGGGGCTGTAGAAATAACGGATGCAGGGGATTCCCAGCTTATCAGCCGCATCTCTTGTAAAGCCTGCACAGGTTCCATACATACACACATCTGAGCCTTTCAGTGCTTCTAAGGTCTGATCCATAAATGCAGGATTTTCCCGTTTCAGTTTCATAAGGCCTGTCAGGAAATCCAGACTGGTCCTGTAATTAGTTACAAGATATTTCATTACATGATCTGCATCTCCATCCAGATGAAGATACGTAACATTCTTTTTCTCGATCAGTGACCTGAAATCCTCCTGTGCAAGGATCCTGAAATCATGTCCACGCTTCACCATCTCTGATCCAAGCTCTGCCAGGGGATTAACATCTCCCCTTGTTCCTACTGCAACGGCTGTGATTCTCATACCTTTTACTTCCCTTTGTACCTGTAATTCATTGCCTATTTTATCTGGCCAGCACATTTTGTAAACCGGATGTCACCGATCTCAAACTTGTTAGAATATTGCTTATGCGCCAGTTCACGGCTTATAATAAATTCGTCAGTAACAAGTACCAGTAACTGCTTATCTCCCTGTTCCACCAGATAGTACTGCTTATCCAGATCCTTCAGGCTGCTGTAAATATCGCCTACACCGCAGCCGTCTGTAAATAACTCCAGCACAGTGTCCAAAATCCTCTGTCCTTTTGTCAGCTTTGCCTTGGCAATCAGGGAACTGATCCTGGCATCCGGATATTTTCCACGAACACAGCTGTCTTTTTTAGCTTTCCGGTTTCCCTCATATACAGACAGATCAATAGCTTCCTTTATAACTGTTTTATCCATATCCTGGCCATCGTCCAGTAAGTAATCAATACTTACACTTAAAAGTCCTGACAGCGCTTTCAGATTATCCACATCCGGGATCCCTTTGTCCGTTTCCCACTTGGCAACTGCACTGCGGGAAATCCCCAGTTTTTCAGCTAATTGTTCCTGTGACAGTCCAGCCTGTTTTCTTGCTTCTTTTAATTTCTCTCCTAATGTCATTTTGATGACCTCCTTGATTGATGTGATGCATCCACCATAAAATAAAGGCGCATCAAAAGCCATATACGCTCTATAACAGCAGTGTTACTTTACGTAACAATCATTTTTGCAGCATACTTTCTCTGATCTGGCCTTATTATAGCACAGTTTCCCTTCGATTCAAATCTTCTTAATGTACTGTTTTTGTCAAAAAGCACCTATCCAGTACGGCATAAATAATTGATATAAACAGGCAGTCACAAAAGAGATTCCAATTTCCATAGCAGTTTCTCTAGGCTTTCTGAGTAATATCACTATACTGATAAGCCAGGTTATAACATCCATCGCATAATACACATAAAATCCATATATAATGGAAAATGCCTGTGCAAACAGTACGCCGATGATCATACCGGAGATTACAATTGCAACAGGTCCATTCCCTTTTGCAAACCAGCAGATATAGGCCATAAATGGCGTTGCAAAAGAAATCACTATCCACATCATCATATAAGTTCTTGGCAGGAATCCTAAAACAAAATTGCAGTAAATATAATATCCTGCCAGCATACTTATAAAAAACGAAAATGTATTAACAGCTGCTCTAAGGGGAGACTTTGAATAGACGGAAATCACTGTTGCCAGCAAAATCCAGATTGCAAATCTTCCAAAATAATTTCTGAGGTCTAGCGTCTGCAAGATCACCGGTAAAACATTATCCGGCATTTCATCCATCCATTTCTGCAGAACTCCCAAAGCAAATCCAAGGAGTATGATCCCAAGAGTTCTGATTATTTGTTTAGATAACGGCATATCTTTTTCTGCAGTCCTTGTTCTTTCAAGAATTTTTATCATATCCAACACCTCTGCCAGGCATATTATAATGGCAGAAATTCCCCTTCTTTTATAAATTTTGAAACAGCCTTCTTAATTTCTTCCCCATGTCCTTCCATCAGGTGTCCACCGCTTTCAAATGAAATAAAGGTACAATTAGGAAATCTTTTGACCGCTTTTTCGGTATCTGAATAATTTATCAGTTTATCATCTTTTGCTTGAAATGCCAATGTTGGCACTTGCAGATCTTCAATATGATAATTGTCATAATTTCTTGCCATATCAGGATTGGTTACAGAGGCATCTAATACCACTCCATCTTTTCTCTCCCCAACAGGAAGCATACTGTAAATCGTAGACGGCTCCATACCCATAATCGGTTCAAACAGCGGACTAATAAGAAACATTGTAAAATCATTACACAAGAATGCAGGTGGTCCTGCATATTCAGAATAGTTCTTTGGCTTTTCTGCAAAAGGCATTGCAGAACAATACAAAATCAACCCCTTTGTACGTTCCGGATAGTCCAAAGCAAAGCGAATAGCAACGCTTCCACCTGCTGATGTTGCCAGTAGATATACCTTGTCAATGCCTAATTTATCCAACAATTCCACATATGCTGTTGCCTGTTCAGCAGGTGTCCCATCACCTGAAATATCGCTGCCTAAATATCCAAATCGAGATGGTGCAATAATCCTGTAATCACAGCTTAAGTCTTTGCAGGTATCATAGGCCTGGTCGTAGCCACCAAAAATCCCATGTACAGACAAGATCACTTCGCCTTCGCCAGTGTCAACATAGCTCATTTTCCCATAACTCAGATTAACCGTTTCTGCCCCATAAGTGGCAAGCCGCTTTTTACTTTCTTTTACAGCAATATTACACCGTATTCCCTGAACAATGAGATATACTGCAAGTAAAAGCAGAATACCGCTGGCAATATATATCCACATCTGTTTATACCATGCCTTTCTTCCCATCGTTAGCGTTCCTTTATCCCATAAGTATTGCAAAATTCCTGTACCATTAAAGTCAGTTCTGCTTTCGCTTCCTCAATCATTTCCGGATGGGTATCATATTTTTGCAGCAAATAGAAAATAGGTGTATAAAAGCGTAGTGCAATAATATGTGGATTTTCTTTCTTGATAATTTTGGCTTCTATCAAATCACCAAATATTTTCTCTTCATGTTCTATCGCACCATTTATAAATAAATCTTCAAACAGCTCATTTAATTCTGAATTATGATAGCGTTCAATCATCAGCATTTTCCTGAATTTTGCAGCGACCTCATCCTGCCAGTAAAACATAAACAAACTGTTTGCTATTTCAATAATCGTTTCCATATTTGCAGTTTGATAGTTAATATCTGCTTCAGGGGTATCAGGCAATCGCATGCCAGTCCTGACCTCTTCCATTCTTTCGGAAAAAACTTTTACGCAGGAATCGAAAATTTCCTGTTTATTTTTATAGTGTTTGTACAGCGACGGAGCCTTAATACCAACTGCATCAGCTATATCCCCCACATAAACAGAGCTATATCCTTTTTCAGAAAAAAGAGTGAGCGCTTCATTTAAGATTTTTTGTTTTGTATTCATAGCACCTCCAAAGCTAATTTTTATTAGCTGATTTCATTGTAAGCTAATTCCAATTAGCTGTCAAGAGTAATAAAAACAAATGTGGTAATATGAACAGCTTATATGTCCCAGGGCAAATCGCCTCATCCTCTCAAGGGACAAATCCTACATTCTCCAAGCCTCCAATTTTTATGAAACCTTGACCAAATGCCTCGTTCCGATCTTCAACTTTCAAAGTAGATAAAACTCTAATTTCATCTAGTTAAAAGCCGCCCTTTTTCGTTCCATATACCTTTTTCTCAGCTCTTGAAATTTTTTCCATCAATACCTTTCCAATCACCTCCATCATTCTGCCATGTCAAAAAATCGCTACTGGTGGCTTAAATGACTACGGCAATTTTACCTGCCATATTTACTGTTACCTTTGTTACAAGCCACTAATCAATTTCCTCAAATAATTCGTCAAAGGTGATCTTTATATTGGGGAAA
>ONBN01000042.1 GCA_900316115.1 uncultured Eubacteriales bacterium | reverse complement strand
TTATTTCAGAAAAAAGGCAGGTGAACAGAGTGGACAGTTGTGATTCTCATGGGCGAAGTAGTAGCATAGGATGGGAAAATTTGATACCCTTGAAGCAGCACTGTTCTTCTGTTCTGTTTTAATTCTATCAATTCTTTTTTTCTTATCCTATGAATCCCTGAAGAAAAGCATATATCAGATGTGAGATGATGTAGATCTCGCAGTACGAATGCCGATGGCGTTCCTGAACATCACATTTTAGAAGCGGAAGACAGATCTGCTTCATTTTGGTGTCCATTTACAGCAGAAAAATGGCTAAGGAATGGGGATGCCCTGCCCCTTTGCCGGAAATGGAGGAAAGAGGATGGAAAAAAGAACACAGGATTACTCCGGAGAGATCCTGAAGATCATCAGAAGCAATACATCCCCTGCTGTTATGAGCAGCAGGCTGGAAGATTATCATGCAAATGACCTGGCAGATGTTATGCCGGACCTGACAGTACAGGAAAGATGCAAGCTGTACCGTATCCTGGATATGGATATGCTGTCAGATATTTTTGAGTATACAGATTCAGATAATGCGGCAGAATACCTGAAAGAAATAGATGTGAAGAAAGGCGCTGCAATCCTTTCCAGGATGGAGACAGATGCCCTTGTGGAAGTGCTGCACAAGATCGACAAGGCGAAGAAACGCCTTCTTCTGGATCTGATGGATGATGAGGTACGTCATGATATTGAAGTGATCGCATCCTTTGATGATGATGAGATCGGAAGCAAGATGACTACCAACTGTATTATCATCCGTGAGAACCTGACTGTGAAGCAGGCAATGAACAGCCTGGTGGATCAGGCAGCGAAGAATGACAATATTTCTACACTGTTCGTAGTCACAGAGCAGCAGAAGTTTTATGGAGCCATTGACCTTAAGGATCTGATCATTGCCAGGCAGGACCGGGCGCTTGAGGATCTGGTGGTCACTTCTTATCCTTATGTATATGCAGAAGAGGATATTGATGACTGTATCGAAAAGCTGAAGGATTATTCCGAGGATTCCGTTCCTGTGCTGGATAATGACAACCGGCTGTTGGGCGTGATCACATCTGCCAGCATCATTGATCTGGTAGATGATGAGATGGGTGAAGATTACGCCATGTTCGCTGGTTTGACAGCTGAGGAGGATCTGAAGGAGCCATTAAAAGAAAGTATGAAGAAACGTATGCCCTGGCTGATCGTTCTTCTTGGTCTTGGCATGGTGGTTTCTTCTGTAGTTGGAGTATTTGAGCATGTTGTTACCCAGCTGCCTATCATTATGGCATTCCAGTCACTGATCCTGGATATGGCCGGTAATGTTGGTACCCAGTCACTGGCTGTTACCATCCGTGTACTGATGGATGAATCCCTTACCGGTAAGCAGAAGATTGAGCTTGTATTTAAGGAAATGAAGATCGGTTTGTGTAACGGCGGTCTTCTTGGCATATTGTCCTTTGTTGTGATCGGACTTTACATTTACCTCTTCAAAGGGAAGACACTTCTGTTTTCTTATGCAGTGTCCGGATGCATCGGAGTGGCGCTGCTGCTGGCAATGCTGATTTCCAGTGCAGTAGGTACATGTATTCCGCTGTTTTTCAAGAAGATCAATATTGACCCTGCAGTTGCTTCCGGGCCACTGATCACTACTGTGAACGACCTTGTAGCTGTTGTTACTTATTACGGACTTGGCTGGATTTTCCTGATCCAGGTACTGCACCTGGCAGGATAAGGAGAAGGTCTTGCGGTGGCAAGTATTCCAGGATTTGAGAAAAATGTAGATATATTCTTTGAAATTGTGTAAAAATGTGTATGAATTACTGATTAAATAAAAAGGAGATAATATATAATGGGCTGCACTACCATATTAGTTGGAAAAAAAGCATCTTATGACGGATCTACCATGATCGCAAGGAATGATGATTCAGGATCCGGACATTTTACACCAAAGAAATTTGTTGTGATCCATCCAGAGGATCAGCCTGTGAAATACACATCAGAGCTTTCCCATGTGGAAGTGGAGCTGCCGTCAGATCCTATGAGATATACAGCTATGCCAAATGCAGTAAAGGGCGAGGGCGTCTGGGCTGCAAGCGGTGTGAATGAGGCTGGTGTAGGCATGACTGCTACAGAGACGATCACCTCCAATCCTCGTGTGCTTGGGGCAGACCCGCTGGTGACCTATCAGCCGGCAGGTGAGGATACACCTGAGATACCGGGAGGGATCGGAGAAGAAGACCTTGTCTATATTGTGCTTCCCTATATCCACAGCGCCAGAGAAGGGGTGAAGCGCCTGGGCAGCCTTCTGGAGAGATACGGCACCTACGAGATGAACGGGATCGCCTTCCAGGATCAGGATGAGATCTGGTGGCTGGAGACTATTGGCGGCCATCACTGGATCGCACGCCGGGTACCGGATGATGTATACGTGGTTATGCCGAATCAGCTGGGGCTGGATAAGTTTGATCTTGAGGATGCTCTTTCCGCTGAGAAAGAATATATGTGTTCTGCGGATATGCGGGAGTTTATTAATGAGAACCATCTGGATCTGTCCTGGGACGGAGTGCTGAATCCTCGAGATGCTTTTGGAAGCCATGATGATGCAGATCATGTATACAATACACCAAGAGCCTGGATCATGGAGCGTTATCTGAACCCACATACATATAAGTGGGATGGAGCAGACGCTGATTATACACCGGCTTCAGATGATATTCCCTGGTGTCTGGTTCCAGAGAAAAAGGTGACTGTAGAGGATGTGAAGTATGTACTTTCTTCCCATTATCAGGGAACTCCATATGACCCTTACGGTGCTTATGGAGATCCGTCCATGAAGGGAGCTTACCGTTCTATTGGCATCAACAGGAATGATTTCCTGTCTGTGATCCAGATGCGTCCGGGTATGGAGAAGTCCTGCAATACATTGGAATGGGTGGCATTTGCGTCCAATGCATTTAATGTGCTTGTGCCATTTTATGCAGATATTGAGGAGACACCGGAGTATCTTTCCAACACGACAGGCCAGGTTTCTACAGATAATTTCTACTGGTCCAGCCGCCTGATCGCAGCTATGGCAGATGCTTCTTACAGGAAGTCTGTTTTCCATATTGAGCGTTATCAGGAGAAGGTAATGGCAAAAGGCCATGAACTGATCTGCAAATATGACCGTCTGCTTGCAAAAGAAACAGATACGAAGAGACAGATGGAACTTAAGAAAGAGGGAAATCAGCAGATCGCAGATATGTTAAAGCGAGAGACAGCAGATACCTTGGATAAAGTATTGTTTGAGCTGAGCAGCCAGATGCGGAATTCCTATTCCAGATCGGACGCATAAAGAGTGAGCGCCTAAAAGGATAAAGATACGAAAACACATATGTAAACATCAGACCGCCCCATTGAACGATGCCATACGTTCATGGGGCGGTCTGAAGTTGTTAATTGCCCTGATCTATTGTTTTGCGGTACTTGTCTCTCTTTTCTTCCGGTATTTCCAGCATATCCATTGTTTGTTCAATGGTCCAGTTCGTGTTTTTCATTAATTTTTTGATGTTTTCTATTTCCTTAATTTCCATGCCATCGTCCATAAGCATCTGTCCCAGTCTGGTCATTCGCATTACCTCCCTGATCTCATCTAATTCCGACTTATCCAAAAACTTATCAGCCAATGCATATAGCATAGCTCTTGTTTTTTCAGCACTTAGTTCATTGCTTGGCTTTGTTAGATTTATTGCCTTTTTGAACATTTCTTTAGGGCTCATATTTCCAGACATCAATGGAGAAAGGGAAAGAGAAACGCAATCATTTTCAGTAAATTCTTCGCCCTTATTCCGTTTTTGCATCAGTTTTTGGAATACCTCATCTGCATTTTTATTTTTAAGGTAAATTGGTTGTATTCGATAAGTATACAATCCACAGTTTAATTCTGATTTTACATCTGTAATTCCACCAGAATAAATAACATATGTAATTACGTTTTTTTCGGTCTGGTTGGAATAAACTGCATCATATGCATGGAATCTGCGGAGATCTATATCTTTTTTATCTGTTGTTTGAAATTCAATATGTACATAAAATCCATCTTTAGTTAAAAAGGTGAAATCCATGTATAAAGAGTGAATTGTCAGCTTTATCAATTCTGTAGGACCTATTTCCTCATATTGAAAATTAATCCCCAGTGCTTTCAGAATTGTATTACCAGTGCGGATTCTTGGTTATAATCTGAAAATCTTCAACAGCATGTCTGCCATGCCTACAGAATATCCTGCGGATGCAAAACATCCGGTGAGTGCTCCGTCTGTGATCACCATCAGAGGCAGTTTGTCAGAATCTGTATACATCTTTCGGGCAGTCATTTCCTTTTCTTTTCCAAAAGAAGCAAAATAAACACCAGCCTTAGGAAATGTCTGTATACATTGTTCAAAAACAGTATCCTCTGTAACTTCCTTATTTTCAAGGATAAATACCAGCTGTGTCTGGATTTGTGCAAAATCTTTTTTCATTTCCATAAGTTCATTTAAGATATGCTGGGTTGGCTCTTTACCGGGATCCAGCCAGAATAAAATCTTTCGTGAACCATCTGTAATCCGGGAAATGGTATTTATATTTCCGCTTTTGTCTTTTAAAGAAAAATCCGGGATTGGATGGCAGTTTAGCATCTGATCCAGGTGGATATTTCTGTGGCGAAGTTCAATCCGATGGGTTTCACCCTTGTCTACATGAAAATCATAGCGGCTGGCAAAAATAGTACCTGATGGCAGACGGTTGGTAGTGATCACCCGGTAATAGCCAGGCTCCACATCCAGCGTGATGCTCTCCTCCTGCCAGGGAATATCCTCCAGCTGGAAGAAAAGATAGCCGTTTTCATCTGCTTTTGCAAGTGCCCAGTTGCGGGAATAGGTCCAGTCATACTGCTGTTCACCGGTGATAACCAGACGAGCGTCTTTCCTGCGGCTCTCACGGATCTGAACAAATCCATTTGCTTCCCAGTATTCCATGGCACCATCCTCAGGATTCAGCCGTGCAGGGATGCCAAGGGTACGGGCGATCGCCACAAAAAGAATGGCACGGGATCTGCTTCCTGCAATTTTAAGGCGCAGGGCAGCCGCCGGGGTTGTGTAAACAGTTCTTCTTTCCTGCTGGTCGTTTTCCTGGATGTTTTCCTCGATCCATTGCCAGATCAGTGATGGCTTACTGCGGAAATGATCCTGCTGCTCCTGTGAGAAAAAGCCAAGAATGCTCCGACGCCATTTGGTCAGGATTTCATCATCAATCCTGGGGTTCCATATATAATGAAGGAAAAAATCTCTGGGGAACATTTCTCCGTATACAGAGGCTTCCCTGTAGTGCTCGTCCAGAATCTCAGGATAAACATCTTTCTGGTCTTTCTCGGTAAGGACAGACATCAGCTCTTCCATTACCTTCAATTCGTGGCCGAAAAGACAGTTACGCCATAAAGGCTGGAACTTGGCTGCTTTACGCCTGCATTTGGCAGACTCGGCAGCAACCCGGTCATTATTTGCTTTTTCAAGGTTTGCAGGAAATTGTTCCAGGTTTCCCACCGTGTCATCCGGGGCGATCATATTAAAATCTTCCCATTCGTCTTCAAGAAAGCCCTCGCCCAGCATACATTCAAAATAATCGTCTTCTCTGGTATCAATCAGGCATTCCCCATAGGTCCCACCATAAACCGCACAGATATTCAGGCTGCCGAAGCCGGTGACGAAAGAAACGCAGCCGCTGGCATCCGTGCGTAATCTGGCAACAGGGGTAAACTGGGAATAATTCAGGATCTCGGCACGAACCTCCGCATCCGGAACAGAGCATCCGTCCAGGTCCGTTACATGGATGGTGATCCGTCTGGTGCGGGCATATCTGGGAAGCTGGTTCAGCATCAGATTCACATCATCCATACCGATCACATCCTCATTTTCCGGTAGGACTTTGTCGAACCAGCGGGAACGGATCATCATGGCTCTTGAGGCTGCATTGGTAAACCAGCCCCGGTCAAGATCAGCTTCCGGCTCACAGGCACCAAGGTAATGCCAGCTGCCGTCGCACCACACTTCCACCCAGGCATGATTGTCGTCGCAGTGTGACCATCTGGGTACATATACCTGTCTGGCTGGGATCCCTGCGCTTCGCAGTACATTTACTGCAAATACAGATTCTTCCCCACATCTTCCAAATCCATGGCGGTAAACATCCAGGGCAGAGCTGGTACGGCAGTCTGTGGACTGGTACATGGCTTCCTGACAGCACCAGTGGTTGATCTCCAGAATGGCCTCCCTCATGGAAAGACCCTGGATCCTGCCCTTGATCTTTTCCCAGAAAAGGGTACGGCAGGGCTTGATCTCTTCTTCGTTTACCCTGTGGAAAAGAACATAATTCAGAAAAAGCTCTTCTGAAAGCTGGGATCTGTAAGGAGAGTTGTTCCACAGATAAATGCCCTGCCAGGCAAAATCCAGAAAGGTATCAAAGGAATAATTCCCTGCATCACTATAGGGCATACAGACATAAAGATATTTCAGCGCAAGAACCACATCCGGATCCAGAGCATCCATTCTTTTTTTTATGTTAACGGAAACACCAGGCAGTTTCTGGCAAAAGTCTTCAAACTGTTTTTCGATTCTGGAACGGTTGTTTTCAAGAAACATGATAAACCTCCTTATAATGAGTCAGGACTTCCCATGCCTGACGGATCTGGGATGCACTGGTACGCAGGATCTGGAATTCATCCAGGGAAGCTGCGCCCATGGAAATCTCCTTTTTACGGTAAAGCATAGGACTTTGAAGAACGGTCTTACCGGACATATGCCAGGCATGTGCGCCGATGTAGGGCAGCAGTTCTTTTAATGTCCGGGGATTGACCCCGCCACCTGCCATAATACGGATGCGGCCGTCTTCGAGGCTTACCAGCTGGCGAAGCAGTTCTTTCCCAAGGCTGCAGCTGTTCTGCTGGCCTGAAGTAAGAATGGTATGGATGCCAAGAGCTTTTGCCTGCTTCATAGCAGCAAAAGGATCAGCACAAAGATCAAAGGCCCGGTGCAGGGTGACAGACATATCCCCGGCAGCCTGGATCAGCTGTTTCATCCGTTCAAGATCCAGGGTGCCATCCGGACGGAGCATACCGATCACTACTCCCTGGGCGCCAAGCTGGCGAAACATTTCGATTTCGTTTATCATGATATGAAATTCATGCTCTGTATAACAGAAGTCCCCATATCTGGGACGGATCAGTATATGGACAGGAAGATCCACCACAGTCTGTATTTCCTGAAAAAGACAGGGACTTGGTGTGGTTCCGCCGATCACAAGATTTCCACAGAGTTCCAGTCTGGATGCGCCCCCCTCCCGGGCTGCCAGGGCAGATTCTGTGGAATCCACACATACTTCAAGCATATCGCTTTCCATTTCCATAAGAAAAATCCTCTTGAGAAATTCTTTCAATAAATATAAATAAAACTACTATTTAAACATAAATAAAATTGCTATTTTGTATTTTAACATTGGAGATAACCGGTGTAAACAGGGATAATTGCATAAAAATTACATACCAAGAACTTAAAATATTTATATGATTCTTGGATTTTTAATATATCCATATAAAGTCCCTGCTTGCTATAATGACATCATCAAAGGAAGCAATCCGGATATGGATTTGTAAAATAATAAGGAGGAACTTTTATAATGAAGAAAAAAGTTGTATCAGTTATGCTTACTGCTGCTATGACAGTAGGAATGATGACAGCAGGAAGCCTGAATATGGTAGCTGCAGAAGAAGCTAATTCCGATGAGGAGGCTATCACAGCCACCCTTACAGTATGGGGACCTTCAGAGGATCAGGCAGAGGAGAGCGGACAGTGGCTTCAGACAATGTGCGATCAGTTCAATGAAGCTCATCCGAACTGGGATCTTACATTTGAGTATGGCGTTTGCGCAGAGGGCGATGCTAAGTCCACAGTAACACAGGACGTTGAAGGCGCTGCAGATGTTTACATGTTTGCAAACGACAACCTGCCGGATCTGATCTCTTCCAACGCTATTGCAAGACTTGGCGGTGACACAGAGACAGCTGTTAAAGAGACAAACTCACAGGAGATCATTGATTCTGTATCCGTTGACGGTGCAGTATATGGTGTTCCTTTTACAACAAATACATGGTTTATGTACTATGATAAATCCGTATTCAGCGATGATGATATCAAGAACCTTGATACAATGCTTGAAAAAGGAAAGGTTTCCTTCCCTCTTACAAACTCCTGGTACATTGCTTCCTTCTATGTAGCAAACGGATGCACACTGTTCGGTGAGGACGGAACAGATGAAGCAGCTGGCATCGATTTCTCCGGTGACAAAGGAACACAGGTTACAGATTACCTGGTAGACCTTGTTGGAAATGCAAACTTCACAAACGATGCTGACGGATCTGGTATCTCCGGTCTTCGTGATGGCTCTATCAACGCTATCTTCTCTGGATCCTGGGATGCAGAGGCAGTTAAAGAAGCACTTGGCGACAACTTCGGTGTAGCAGCTCTTCCAACCGTTACAATCAACGGAGAAGAGAAACAGCTGAAATCCTTCGCAGGCTCCAAAGCAATCGGTGTAAACCCGAACTGCGAATATCCACAGGTTGCTGTAGCCCTTGCAAGCTACCTTGGAAGTGCAGATGCACAGAAAGCTCACTATGAGATGAGAAGTGTGATTCCTTGCAATACAGAGCTCCTTGCAGATGAAGCAATCAGCAGCGACGCTCTTGTAACAGCACAGAATGATACATTCAACACAACATCTATTATTCAGCCATTCGTAACAGCTATGAATAACTACTGGACACCGGCAGAGAACTTTGGTAAATCCCTTGTAAACGGAGAAGTTACTCATGACAATGCTGCTGAAATGACAGAGAATTTCAACACAAGCATGAACACCTCCGCAGTTGAATAATTAAACTTTTAAACTGAAATGACCTGAGGGCATTGCCGCATAGATATTGAGGCAATGCCCTTAGTGATGAAAAAGAAGAAGAGGGAAAAGTATGGCAATCTGGAAAAAGAAAGCAAAAGAATTTGATGAGCCTTACCAGGTAAGTAAGGCAATTACCAAAGGAAATGCAGCCACAAAGCTTTCCATGATCATTATGGGATTTGGGAACATTGCTCATAAGCAGGTGATTAAGGGCCTGCTGTTCCTCGCCATGGAAGCAGCATATATCTGGTTCATGGTGACAAGTGGTATTACAAACCTGGAACACTTCATTACCCTGGGCGGTAAAGCACAGGAAGAAGTGTGGAATGAAGCAAAAGGAATCTACGAATATACAGCAGGAGATATGACTATCCTGTTTCTTCTTTACGGCGTTGCTACCGTGTTCCTGACCGTTCTGTTTATCGTAATATGGCGGGCAAACATGAAGAGCGCTTATGAGGCAGAGTGCCGCACCAAAGAAGGTAAGCATGTAAACAGTTTCCATGAGGATTTCAAAGAACTGTTTGACAGGAAGCTGCACTGGACACTTCTTACACCGCCGATCACAGGTATTCTTGTATTTACCATTCTGCCCCTGGTATTTATGATCTGTATGGCTTTTACCAGCTACAGTAAGGTAGGCGACCATCTGACCCTGTTTAACTGGGTAGGCCTGAAGAATTTTGCTACCGTACTTGGCATGGGTAACACCATTGGCAAGACCTTCTGGTCAGTGCTTGGATGGACCCTGGTATGGGCTGTGTTTGCAACATTTCTCAACTATATCCTTGGAATGCTGCTGGCAATCATCATTAACAGAAGAACTACAAGGATCAAAGGCTTCTGGAGGTTCTGCTTCATGCTTTCCGCAGCAGTTCCCCAGTTCGTATCCTTGCTTCTTATGAGAAGTATGTTAAGAGAGAGTGGACTGATTAATGTTATGCTGCAGAACGCAGGGATCATCAACAGCCCGCTGCCGTTTTTGTCTGATCCTACATGGGCAAGGGTAACGGTTATCGTGGTCAACCTGTGGATCGGTATTCCATTTACCATGATGCAGGTAACTGGTATCCTTCAGAATATTCCAAACGACCTGTATGAGGCTGCAAAAGTGGATGGAGCCAATTCTGCTACCATCTTCTTTAAGATCACCCTTCCATACATGCTGTTTGTTACAACCCCATACCTTATTACAACCTTTACCGGAAATATCAACAACTTTAACGTGATCTTCCTCCTGACCAAGGGCGAGCCGGTTCCGGTAGGCTATACAGCAGGTAAGACCGATCTTCTGGTAACATGGCTGTACAAGCTGACCGTTGATCAGCAGTATTTCAATGTAGGTGCAGTTGTAGGTATCCTTACATTCGTGATCCTGGCTATCGTATCACTGGTTACATACAGAAACAGCGGTTCTTACAAGAATGAGGAGGGATTCCAATAATGAAAGAAAAAAAGACAGGATCTATGCGGAGAAAAGGGATTATTTCCGATACGATCGTACATGTATTGCTGGCTGTCCTGGCAGTGCTCTGGGTTATCCCGATCCTTTGGATCGTGCTGCTTAGCTTCAGTTCTCAGAAGGGATCCTATGTTACCACATTTTTCCCGAAAGGATATACCCTTCAAAACTATGTGCGGCTGTTCACAGATACACAGAACCTTGATTTCCCACAGATGTTTAAAAATACATTTATTATTGCCTGCTTCGTATGCCTGATTTCCACTTTCTTTGTACTTTCCATGGCATACTGTACTTCAAGACTTCGTTTCAAAATGCGTAAACCATATATGAATGTGGCAATGATCCTGAAATTGTTCCCTGCATTCATGTCCATGGTTGCCGTATATTATATCCTGAAAGTCCTGAATCTGACAGACGGAGCTATGATCCGTGTGGCACTGATCCTGGTATACAGTGGTGGCGCAGGTATAGAATTTCTGATCGCCAAGGGATTCTTTGATACCATTCCCAAGGCACTGGATGAGGCTGCATACCTTGATGGCGCTACCAGATTCCAGGTGTTTACAAAAGTAACCATACCATTAAGTAAACCGATTATTGTATATACAGTCCTTACATCGTTCCTGAATCCATGGCTGGATTTCATCTTTGCAAAGGTAATCTGCCGTGCAAATGCCAAATACTATACAGTATCCGTTGGTTTGTGGAAGATGCTTGAGAAAGAGTATATTGATAAATGGTACACCAGCTTTGCAGCAGGTGCAGTATGCATCTCCATTCCGATCGCGATCCTGTTTGTATTCATGCAAAGGTATTATTCGGATGGACTTTCAGGAGCTGTTAAAGGCTGATCTGATGAGGTAAGCTATGAAAGTAAGTCTGTGCAGGTTTCACTGGCAGGATTTCAGAAGAGGCCAGGAAAGATGCTTTCTTCTGACTAATGGACTGGGTGGTTATTCTTCCCTGACTGTGATCGGAGATACAGCAAGGAATGACCATGCACTGTTCATGGCAGCAGAAAAGGCGCCCAATAAGCGTGTGCGTCTGATCTCCAATGTGGAGGAATATCTGGAGATCCAGGGGAAAAACACGGGGCTTTTCTCCCAGGAATATGTAAACCGGACAAAGAATCAGGAAGGCTTCCGTTACCTGGAGGCCTTTGAGATGGAGATGCTTCCCATCTGGCATTACCAGGTGGGGGATGTATCTGTGAAAAAGCAGCTGTTTATGCTTCAGGGGGAGAATACCATTGCCCTTAAGTATCAGCTTTCGCAGAAAACAGAAAAAGAAGTCATCCTTCATGTATCTCCTCTTCTGGCCTTTGTGCCAAAAGGGAAAAATCCGGCGGCAGACCAGGAATTTACAGTAGAAGAGAATTATATTGCAGGGAATGGCCTGGTGCTTCATCAGAAGCACAATGGTACCCTTGTAAAGAAAGAAACTGTATTTTCACAGGATCTGTACTATGATCAGGATGCCAGGGATGGCCGTGATTCTGTAGGGACAGCTCTGCAGAACCATGAAGTCTGTTTTAAGATGGATGGCTGCTTTGGGGAGTTTTACCTGATCTACAGCCTGGATCGGAGGGTAGATGAATGTGATGCAAATACCCTTTCCAAATGGATCCGGCAGGCAGGGGAGGACAGACAGGCGCTGATCCGGCGCAGTGGTCTGAAAAGTCCGGCAGGACAGGCTCTTGCAGCAAGTGCTTTTCAGTATCTGGCACACAGGGAGTCTACAGACGGCAAGACGATCCTGGCAGGTTTCCCATATTTTGAAGACTGGGGACGTGACACCATGATCGCGCTTCCAGGGTGCACGCTGGCTCTTGGGCTGTACGATGAATGCAAAAGCATCCTGAAAACCTTTATGACTTATTGCAGGAAAGGCCTGATGCCTAACCTGTTTCCAGAGGGAGATAAAGATCCGTTTTATAATACCGTAGATGCGCCGCTTTTATTTATTAATGGTGTATACGAATATTATAAAGCCACCGATGATGAGGAATTCCTTAAAGAAGCCTATCCTGTAATGGCAGATATTGTGTACTGGTATTGCAGAGGCACAGATTATCATATCCATATGGACTGGGACTGCCTGGTTATGGCAGGCGAGGATAAAGAGCAGCTGACCTGGATGGATGTGCGGATCGGAGACGAGCTTCCTACACCACGACACGGTAAGGCTGTGGAGATCAATGCTTACTGGTACAATGCACTGAAGATCCTGGAAGAACTGTCACCTCTTGTAGGGCAGGAAGCCAGGGACTATCAGAAGCTGGCCAGTACAGTAAAGAAAAGCTTTCTGGAAAACTTCTGGATGGAAGACAAAGGATGGCTGAAGGATGTGGTAAATGGAACTGCAGAGGAAGAGCAATTCCGCTGCAACCAGGTATTTGCACTTTCCATGCCTTATACCATGCTTTCCAAGGAACCGGGCAGAAGACTTCTTGCAGCTGTGCGGGAAAGGCTGTACACACCTGTAGGACTTCGTACCCTGGACCCGGCAGATCCGGCGTTTCATTCTGTATATGGAGGCAGTCAGCCTGAGCGTGACAGAGCTTACCATCAGGGAACAGTGTGGACCTTCCCATTGGGAGCGTATTACAGGGCTGTGCTTGCCTGTGCCCAGGGTCCGGAAGCAGCAAAAGAAGAGATCAGACAGGATCTTTCCCTTTTGGAGGGATGGCTTACAGAAGGCTGCCTGTTCCATCTGGCAGAGATTTATGACGGGGAGAGGCCAGTGGCTTCCAGAGGCTGTTATGCACAGGCCTGGAGCGTTGGCGAGATAGTGAGAGTTTATAAATTAATAGAAGAATAAAAGCTTACGTGGGGACTATTCACTGAAATAGTCCCCTTTTGTTCTTGAAAATTTGCCTGAATATGTTAGAATATCAAACGGTAAAAAGACAGATAAAACTGAAAAAACATACAAAGGGTATTTTAACAGAAGTAAAATGAGGCATAGAAATGATACCATATGAACGAAGACAGCAGCTTGCAAAGAAGATAAAAGAAAACCATTTTGTGACCATTGAACAGCTGCTGCAGGAAATGGACGGTGTTTCAGAGTCCACCATCCGAAGAGATCTGAAGGCTCTGGAAGAAGACGGAGTGATCAACCTGATGCGGGGTGGTGCCACCAAAGCAGAAGATGCATACAAGGGAAACATCACGGCAAGGCTTGGACAGAATCAGGAAGCAAAGGAGCAGATCGCCAGATGTGCAGCCAGATTTGTAAAGCCGGGGGATGTGGTATATCTGGATGCAGGAAGCACTGTGGCAGCGGTGATCCCTTATATTTCAGGTATGGATATTACTATTGTTACAACTAATATATTGATTTTTGAAAGAATGAATCCAGGTATTACAAGATATATGACAGTAGGTGGTTATGTAAACCCTGCAGACGGATCCATTGGAGGCGCCCTTACGGTTGCAAACCTGGACGCTTTATATTTTGACAAGGCATTTATCGGCACTACAGGCATTTCTGAGCGGTCAGGGATCACTGCACCGAATATACAGGAATCCATGAAGAAACAGGTAGTTATGGCAAATGCAAAAGAATCTTATATACTTGCGGACAGCTCAAAGGTGGGGATCACCACCATGTGCAAGGTCTGTGAATTGGAGGCGGCAACGGTTATCATGGAAAAGCACGTGCCTCTTTTGGATGAATGTGCAGATTATATTATTGGAGAATAAATTTACATGCAGATTATTGAGACATACGGAAAATATATTGAAAAATTTGGAAATGAGGATCCTGCAAAGGCAAGATGGCTTTTGAAAATCGGCTGGTCTGCCCAGAATCTGAAATTTCGTTTTGCACCGGATAAAAGGCTGATCCCTGCACACAGGTATCTGGCCCATTTGATGATGAATACCATGCTGGCACCCTTAAAAAGGCCTGAGAAATGTTCCATTGTCAGCATTTTTACACCCTGCGAACTGCTTCATGAGGCAGGACTCAGCCCGTATAATGTGGAAGCTTTTTCCTGTTATCTTACTGCTTCCGCAGCAGAGCGTGCCTGTCTTCAGCAGGCAGAGGATCAGGGGATTTCCGAGACACTGTGCAGCTATCATAAGACCTTTGTGGGAGCTGCTGACCGTCAGATCCTTCCCCAACCGAAATGCATTGTATATACCAATCTGGTATGTGATGCCAATCTTCTTACCTTCCGCTATCTTGCAGACTTGTACAAGGTTCCGGTTTTTGCCATTGATGTGCCCTTTGGGCAGAGCCATGACAATGTAAAGTATGTGGCAGAGCAATTACAGGATCTGGCAGTTTTTCTTGAAAAAAATACAGGGAACAAGATTGATGAAGAAAGCCTGAAAGAGCGGCTTCGCACCAGCAGACGTACTTTGGAGAATATTTCCAGGTTCCAGACCCTTAGAAAGGATAAATGCATCCCTACTGATCTGGTAACTCCACTGTATGAAGGCATGACCAACAATATTCTTCTTGGAACAAAAGAGGAAGAAAAATATACCAGACAGTTATTAAAGGATGTATCCCAGGCCAGACCTGCTATGGGAAAGAAGATTTACTGGATGCATACCATACCATTCTGGTCTGATGCAGTAAAAAAAGAGCTGATGTTCCAGGATAAGACCCAGATCGTAGGCTGTGAGCTGGCTCATACCTTTGATCTTGAAGAAGCAGATTTTGACCCGGAAAAGCCATATGAAGCAATGGCTGCAAGGATGGTTTATCATGCGCTGAATGGAAGTGCTTCCCGCAGGATCGAAAACGGGATCAAAAATGCGAAAAAAGCAGGGGCAGATGGCGCTGTGTGGTTTGGACACTGGGGCTGCAAGCACACGCTGGGAGCGTCCAGGATCGCAAAAAAGAAGTTTGAGGAGCAGGGAATCCCGTTATTGATCCTGGATGGTGACGGTTGTGACAGAAGCCATGGAGGGGAAGGCCAGACAGCAACCAGACTTGGTGCTTTTCTGGAAATGCTTCAGGCATAATAGGTGAGGACATGATGAATAATAATAAAATATATTATGTGTGTAAATATACACCAATAGAACTGCTGGCTGCCATGGGCGCCAGCTGCGAAAATCTGAATGGGATGCCAGGGAATTTTGAACTTGCAGAGCAGATCGTACATCCCAATATCTGCGGCTTTGGGAAAGCTGTGCTGGAAGCGGTTATGGAAGGACAGGTAAAGGAACTGGTTCTTGTGAACTGCTGTGACACCATCCGCAGTGTTTATGATGTGCTGGAGGATATGGGAAAGCTGGATTTCCTTTATATGGTAGATATCCTTCACGGGGATGGCTGCTGCAGCCGGGAGCGGACTGCACTTCAGCTAAAAGGCCTGGCAAAAGCATACGCAGAATATAAAGGACAGGATTATCAGCAGCTTTTTGACAGGGAGGCATTTGCAAAAGCATTTGTGCCGCCTGCAAAGGAAAAAGGTGCTCATTTAAGTGTTATGGGTGCCAGAATGGGAACGGAACTGTTTGAAATGGTACAGAAATCCATGCCATATCCGGTAGAGAACGATTCCTGTGTAAATAATCGTTCTGTAGGAGAGGCAAAGCCTCCCAAAGAGAAGGATTTTGATAAGCTGATGGACTGGTATGCAGGAGAACTTCTGGGTCAGATGCCATGTATGCGTATGATGGATCATACAGGCCGGAAACAGCTGTACCAGGATCCAAACCTAAAAGGGATCATTTACCACACTGTAAAATTCTGTGATTTTTACAGCTTTGAATATGCAGAACTGAAGCAGCATGCAGCTGTGCCCCTGTTGAAGATCGAGTCGGATTACACCATACAGAGCAGCGGACAGCTTCTTACCAGACTGGAGGCATTTGCAGAAAGCCTGGTGCAGGATGAACGGAAAGGACAGGAACGGAAAATGGGAAAAGGTTATTTTGCAGGCATTGACAGCGGATCCACCAGTACAGATGTGGTGATCCTGGATAAAAACAGACAAATCGTAGCCGGGATCATCCTGCCTACCGGCGCAGGGGCTGCCATTGGTGCAGAACGTGCCCTGGAGGAGGCCCTGAAGGATGCAGGGCTTACAAGAGAAGATATTGATGCCCTGGTTACTACCGGATATGGGCGGACAGCCATCCAGGATGGAGATAAAAGTATTACAGAGATCACCTGCCATGCAAGAGGAGCCCATTACCTGGATCCTTCTGTGCGTACTGTGGTGGATATCGGAGGACAGGACAGCAAGGTGATCCGACTGGACGAGCAGGGGAATGTAGTGAATTTTGTTATGAATGATAAATGCGCTGCCGGAACCGGCCGTTTTCTTGAGATGATGGCCAGAACTATGGAGATGAGCCTGGATCAGCTTGGAAATTGCGGCATCCAATATAAAGAAGACATTACTATTTCCAGTATGTGTACGGTTTTTGCCGAATCAGAGGTGGTTTCCCTGATCGCCCAGAATAAAGAAACAGATGATATAGTCCATGGCCTTAATAAGGCAGTGGCTGCCAAGACAGCAGCCCTTGTAAAGCGGGTAGGCGGAGAAGAAAAGTATATGATGACTGGCGGTGTTTCCAGGAATCAGGGCCTTGTAAAAACCCTGGAAGAACGGCTGGGCACAAAGCTTGTGATCAGCGAACAGGCACAGCTTTGCGGTGCACTTGGAGCCGCACTTTTTGCTGCGGATATGGTGACACAGGCCTGAAAGGTGAAAAGCATTGCACTAAAGAGCCGGATTGGGTATAATGTGACCTATAAAGTGTTAAAGGAGTAACATTATGGGGATTTGGGCTTCCATTAAGAACAAGCTGAGAAGGATTGTTCCGGTGCCGAGGACTTACCTGGATAAGAAGCTTGGCGATATGGAAAAAGAAAATAAACGTCAGAGCAAGGTGATCGGAGATCTTCAGAAAGCATCTCTTGCCCAGACAAAAGCGATCGAAGAGCTGAAGGCTTTTATTGAGCAAGAGTTCAGACGCAGGGATGACTGGCCGGTTCGTAATGCCCAGCTTCATACAGAAGCTGCAGGCAGGCCGTTGTGGGTGATCAAGTGCCCGGCGCCGGAAGGACCGGTAAAGGTACGCTGGGGAGATTACGCATATGCAGTGACTCTGAAGCGTTATCTGGACAGACTTGGCGTGTATACAGTGGTAGACACCAGGGAGGACTGGGGCTGCGAGGAAGACGCAGATGTGGTACTGGTGCTTCGAGGCTGTCATTTCTACAGACCTGACAGGCGGAATGCCAGATGTTTGTACATTATGTGGAATATCAGCCATCCGGAGATGATCACTCCGGAGGAATATGAATTATATGACGTAGTATGTGTAAGCTCTAATTACTATGCCAAATGTTTGCAGGAAAAGGTAAAAGTGCCGGTACTGCCGCTTCTTCAGTGTACAGATACAGAGCTGTTTTATCCGGCGGAGGAGTCCGGAGATATCCAGAGCGCAGTACAGGCTAAGGGAGACTATATTTTTATAGGCAATTCCAGAGGCGTTGCCAGACGATGCGTGATCTGGTCTGCCCAGAATCAGCTTCCCCTTAAGATCTGGGGCAGCGGCTGGAAGGCTATGCTGGGACAGAATAAGGGCATGGTTCAGGATACATCCATTGAGAACAGTCAGATCCCGGATCTGTACCGCAGTGCAAAGGCAACCTTGAATGACCATTGGAAGGATATGCTGGATTACCAGTTTGTAAATAACCGTATTTTTGATGCGCTGGCCTGCGGACTGCCTGTGATCTCAGATTATTGTGAAGAACTGAAGGAGATCTTTCCGGACGCAGTTCTTTACTATAATAATAAAGAAGAGTTTGATGATTGCATCATGCAGCTGGAGACACATTATGATGAGATCAAAGAGAAGGTGGCAAAGCAGTGGCCGCTGATTCGGGAGCAGTATTCCTTTGAGGCGAGGGCCAGGGAGCTTCTTAAGATCGAAGAAAAATACAGACATACGAAGACGGCGAAGCAGCAAGGAGAATTATGAAAATACTCATTATCATTCCTGCCTACAATGAGGCAGGGTGTATAGAAACAGTGGTGGATAATCTGATCCAGAATTATCCCCAGTATGATTATGTGGTGATCAATGATGGCTCCACAGATGATACACGTAAGATTTGTGCCCGCAGAGGTTACAATTTCATGGATCTTCCGGTAAATACCGGGCTTTCCGGGGCAGTGAAAAGCGGCATGCGTTATGCTAATTATTACGGCTATGACTATGTGCTTCAGCTGGATGGTGACGGACAGCATGATCCGGTATATATTGCAGATATGATCGATGAGATGGAGCGGACCGGCTGTGATATCGTGATCGGCTCCAGATTTAAGACAGAGCGTAAGCCCATCAATTCCCGTATGATCGGCAGCCAGATCATTACAACAGCTATCTGGCTGACCACAGGCGGCAAGTATATCGGGGATGTGACCTCAGGCATGCGCCTGTTCAATAAAAAGATGATCAAACATTTCGGTTACAATATGCATTACAGCCCGGAGCCGGACACACTGGCATACCTGCTGAATTGTGGAGTTGATATCCGGGAGGTTCAGGTGCATATGTCAGAACGTATTGCAGGAGTCAGCTACCTGAATTTCAAAAATTCCGTGTGGTATATGATGAAAATGCTTTTTTCCATCCTGCTGTTCCAGTGGGTACGGAAAAGGTGAAAGGAGAGTAGACCATGACCATTACATTACGGGCACTGCTGGTAATGGCAGCGCTGATCACAGTTATTTGGATCCTTCGGCAGATCCGGAAGTTCAAGGTCAAAATGGAAGATGCCATATTCTGGATCTTCTTTGCGGCAGTACTGCTTGTCCTTGCCATTTTCCCGGAGATCTGCTTTGAACTGAGCAAGCTGCTTGGATTTATGTCACCCTCCAATCTGGTATTTGTGATCATTATTTTCCTTCTTGTGGAGAAGATCTTTACCCTGTCTCTTATCGTATCCCAGCTGGAAGAGAAGATCTCAATCCTTTCAGCCGAAGTTGCACTTCGCTCCAAGGCAGCCAACCGCCGCCTGAACGACGATGAGGAGATCACCCGTGAGCTGGAAGAACGTGAGGGAGAGATAGAGGGAGAGAAATGATCAGTCATACATTTGCAGTATGTGCATATGGACAATCTCCATATCTTGAAAAAAGCATCCGTTCTGTAGTACAGCAGTCGGTGAAGTCCAGGGTGATCGTGTGTACATCCACACCCAGCGACTACATCCGTGATCTGGCAGAGAAATATCACCTGCCATATTACGTGAGAGAAGGCACCAGCAGCCTGCAGGATGACTGGAATTATGCCTATGACCAGGCTGAGACAGAATACGTGACCATTACCCATCAGGATGATATTTATCATCGGGATTATCTGAAATATATGGATCAGTATCTGGGAAAGCATCCGGATACACTGATCGCCATGACGGATTACCGCATCATCAACCAGCACCAGCAGGTTCGGTGGGATGTAAGTCTTTTGATCAAGCAGATCATGAAGCTGCCCCTACGGATTTCGTGTCTGGCAGATAAGCGCTGGGTCAAGCTGGGAGTGCAGTCTTTGGGAAACGGGATCTGTTGTCCGTCTGTGTGCTATCATAAGGCTATACTTGGGAAAAGCATTTTCCAGTCTGGCTATCATTATGCACTGGACTGGGATGTGTTTGTCCAGATCGCCAGGAAAAAGGGAAGATTTACCTATATTCCTAAAGAATTGTTCTACTACAGGATACACGATGGCGCCACTACAAAGGCCTGTCTGAAGAATCAGGAGAAGACCAGGGAAGAACTGGAGATGTTCGGGAAGTTCTGGCCGGCACCGGTGGTGAAGCTTCTGATGCGGTTCTATAAGATTGGATATAAGAGTTATGAAAAGTAACCTGTCCTGGTACGGAAAATATATAGGATAAAGGAAATAAAGAAAACCTTCAAATTACTGAAAGTGATAAATTTACACAGTGATTTGAAGGTTTTCATGTATTCAATAGATTAACATGGTATAAGAAATACATTCCCTGACAGCTTAATATCTGTTAAACATTTCTGGTGTTCTAGTATTTATTCAGGAAAAAACAAATCTTCAGCGCAAGGCGTCCGCCGGCCGTAGGGCGAAGATGAGGTCTGTAGGTAAGACGTTTCCACCAGATGACAGGGCCTTTTTGATCTGTTCCAAATAATTCCAGGATCTTTCGGTTTTCCTCGGATACAGAAGAAGCGTATTCCTGATAAAACCGTGAGATCACATAATGGGTTTCATACATGGAATCTCCCAGAATATCATGGGAAATCCAGTTCTTGATCAAAGATCTTGTGCTTTGGTTTTCGGTTGTGACAGCCAGACCATGGCGGCGGTAACAGGCAGTTGGAGCCGGGTCATACAGGATCTTTCCAAAGGCTGCAGCCAGCTTTTGCGTCCATCCGTCGTGAGGGAGATTTCTGCGGTCAGAGATTTTCAGGGCAGTATTTCTCAGACATTCATTGATCATAATGGAAAAACCAAAGGCCGGGGTATAGAAAAGCACATCCTTAAAAGTGATAGGAAGGGAAACCTGAGGCGCCGGTGATCTCTGGGAAAGATCTTCATTGCAAAGATAAAAACTGGAAAAATAAAGGATCGGCTGGCTGTTTTCCTGTGCAGTAAGAAATTTAACACCCTGCATAAGCTTATCAGGAAGCCAGACATCATCTTGGTCACAGAAAGAATAAAAATCAGCACCGCCACATTCCTGAAGAAGAGTCCAGAAGCTTTCCATATAGCCAAGATTTATACCGGAAGGATTGGCCAACATGCAGATCCTGGAGGCATATTTCGGATGCTGCTCTTTATACCTGGTGATCAGTTCAATGGTATTATCTGAGGAACCGTCATCACGGATAAAAAGCGTGAAATTCTGGTAGGTCTGCTGAAATATACTGTCCAGCTGTTCCAGAAGATAACGGGAACCATTATATGTGGATAATAAAATGTGTACCTTTGGATCGTTCATAACAACTCCTTATACTCAATCTTTTTTGGTGAACTGATAATAACGGATCCCTATACATTTGGTAAAAAGTCTGCGGAACCAGGGAAATACAGCAGTGATCAGGTTCAGGATATGGTAACAGAACAATACCTTTTCCTTTCCATAGATCATAGGAGTATCTTTCCATGGGGTCTGCGCTTTATAGGAATCATATACCTTTCGGTATGGGCTGCAATTGCCGTGTACCCAGGGGCGCTCTTCGCCCAGATAATGAATGATAGATGGATGCCGGATGATCTCTTTGTACTTCGCACGGCTGGAAACCATATAGGCAGGCTGGTATTTACGGATAAAATAATACGGAAAATAATATAATACCGGAGCAAAATTATAAGCCTGGCTTAAGGTAAAAACATGTCCACGGCAGCAGTGGTTCAGTATATCCTGGTCATTATACATCAGTTTGCCGTTCATTCTGGCATAATAGTCTATAAAATACTGACAAAGATCCTTCCTGCGCCAGTAGTCCATATTTATAAGAAGAACTCCGCAGTTATAGTAAATGTCTTTTTCCTTAAGACCAATAAATGACTTCTGAGCAGAAGGCATATACACCTCCGGCACAGCGGCAAAAGCATAGTCAGTCTTACAGAAATCGGCGGGCTCCATAGTGTCCAGGGAACCGTGGATAATGGTGTCACAGTCCAGATAAAGAGCGGTGTGTACTTCCTGGGGAAGATATCTGGTGAGAAGAAGTCTGGCTAACACGATAGGATGAAAACCGGAGGTGTCTGTATCTGCAGAAAAAGCACTCTGGTAATCACCGATCTGCACAAAATGCAGGTGACGACGATATGCGTCTGACATTTTCAGCAGAACATCTTGATTCTCCTGACTCAGATCCGTGGACAGGATATATATGTTTAATTGTTCCATGCTTTTATTATTTTCAAGTAAAGAGAACAGGGAGATCCCCAGCATGGAAACATAAGAATCGGTTGCAATGTATACAATATTCATAAAAATCTCCATTCCGCCGCCAGCCGATGGCAAAATCTACTTAAAGTGTAGAAGATGTATTTAAACGGGTATGTGGCCTATTGGCGACATCATCACATACGAAAAGAAAATAGTCTAACACATTTATAGCATAATATAGGGCAGGATGAAAGAGAAAAATGCCGATACGGGACAATGTGGGATGGGTTAAAATTCTATAAACTACAGGAAAATAGTTGATAATCAATGTGTGGAGTTGTAAAATGAGTTCAATAAGCTATAAGAATGAAGGCTTATAGAAATTGTTGTGGTATTAGGTTTTAATTGAAAAGAGATGAAAAATGAAAGAATTTCCAGATTGTTTTCCTGAAAATTTTAAGACTGAAATATTGCCTGAAAATGCCAGGGAGGACAATAAAGAAGTATACAGAGTGATAAAGAATGGAATAATTAACAGAGAGAGCTTTATCAGTACATATGAGGAAATTCAAAGAGGTCTGATTCCTCCAAAGAAAAGATTAAATTTAAAAGCACCGGGAACATATTCAACATCCTGTAATATGCAATATTCAGAGGCACAGTATGCATTGGATATATTTATGCGTCATCATCCCCGGGCATTTATTGCAAAAGGTGTGACAGAGGGAAGCTGTGGACCGAGTCAGATTACATCTGAAAGAGAAGAGAGACATGATACGCATGTTGACTGGTGGGTATATAAGTGTGGAACACCTCATTTGCATTTTAAAGAGGTAGATAAAGATGAAGAGAAGTTATTTTGAGAATGTGACAGGAATAGGCAATCTGTACTTGGAATATGTATTTTATGAATTTGAACAGGAGCCGGTTTTGTTTTTGTGCCGTGATGAGTATGCTAATATATATCTTTGTTTGTGTGCAGACATTCGATATGAACAATCTTGGATTGTTGTTCCGTGTAATACAATGTTACTTCATTTATTGATTGAAGAGAAAATGGATATTGCATCGGTTTTTCTTAGTAGAAAAAATGGTTGGAAGATTGTCATGGATATACACGGAAATGAAAAGAATGAAAGCATACAAATGAATGATATTGACCGTCTGGATCTTCCAAAAGAAGGCACATATATCAGATGTGATAAAGAAAAAGCCGAAACGTATCTCTGGAAGCGAACTTTAGAGGAAGAAATGAAGTGTAATTACAATATTGTAAATGAATCAGATATGAATATAAACAGTCTGGAAGCTGCATAAAAGGTTATAAGCAGAGGTGGAAAATGAAGCAAAGTAAATTTCAGTTTATTAATCCGTACCTAAAAGAAGCTGAGTTTAAGACGAATCCTGATTTTATACCGGATGACACAGAGTTTGTTATGCAAAATTCCTTTCATGTTCATGTCAGACGAACAGGAAAAGAAAAGCGGGCCAATGTAGAATTGGAACTTGAAACAAATAGAAACACTAACAATGCGCCATTTCAGCTGCACGTTAGAGTGGCTTCTGACTTTAAATGGGAGGATCTGGACGAGGATACTGTAGAGAAATTGTTGAATTCTAATGCACCAGCATTATTATTGAGTTATATGAGACCAATAGTGGCAAATTTAACTAATGTATCGAATCTCCCAGTGTATAATCTTCCGTTTGTCAATTTTAAAGCTGAGTAGGATGGCAAAGATATAAGAATTTGTAAATCATAAGATAAATATAATGTACCTGAATTATTCACGGAACAGTATCTGAACTGATAACTGCACCATGAATCTAAAAATTGATCCATGCAGCTATAACATCACTCAATTAACCTGTCAAA
>ONBN01000008.1 GCA_900316115.1 uncultured Eubacteriales bacterium | reverse complement strand
ACTCAAACTTCGCACATGTTTTTTGCCTATGCACCTTGAAAATTCAATACCTGGCAGTTATTCAGTTGTCAAAGTTCCGCTGCTATGCTGCTTGAAGCTGTGATTTCAATAATGCAGGTAATGTGTTCATAAATGTATCAACCAGATCATTGATTTTTTCTTCAGACAGTTCAGTGTTGTCGCTAAGCATGGTTCGGAACATTTGAAGCAGCATTTGAAATGCCTGTATCCATGTAATGTCAGACATTTCGTCAGAAAAGTATAGAAAAAGTTCACCCAATGAACGGTTGTCGTTGGATTCCCGGCTTTCCAGAGAAAGCATCATATATCGGGTAAAAACAACTGCTGTGTGAGCAGTCATTGCATCGTAAGATAAGGAGTTACATTCCCTGCTGAGGTTCAGATAGCTTTTGCATATCTTGAAGAAAACTTCGATATCCCAGCGCTTACCATAAATACGGATGATTTCATTTTCATCTAGGGTTGTATCTGTAGAGATAAGGCATAAATATTCCTTTCGCTTATTCCTGTTACGGACGTACACAACTTTAGCCGGAATGACTTTCCCATCCTTTACAACATCAACCAACACAGAAAGCAGGTATCGGGAACGACCGCGCCTCTTTTTATTCTGGTTGTAGATTGTGGTAAGAGACATATCTTTACCATTGTACCGAAAGAACATTTTGGGTGTCTTTTTTACCATGCCAATGACATCATAACCGATTGATTTCACAGCATGGAGCGTACTTGGAGAAGAAAACCAACTGTCAAAAAGAACGTATTTGGCTGGAATAGCAATTTTTTTAGCGATTTTTAAGAGTTCAAGCATCGCCTGTGTTCCTTTTTGCATGGAAAGCATTCTTCGTTTGTATCCGACGGTCCGTTTGTCAACATCTGCCGCTTCATTGACTCTGTTCTTTTTGTTTTCAGATGAGAGAAGAACGCTGTTGACGGGGAGAAATGTGCTTCCGTCCGACCATCCAAGCGTAAGCATACGGAATCCGAAACGGTATCTGTGATTTGCGTGGTCATAAGCCTTGGCAAGAAGTTCTACTTTCTTGGAACGATTGCGTTCGAACATGGAATCATCAATAATCAGTACATTTGTACGTTCCTTAGAATCCAAAGGTAAAATAGCATCCTTAATGATTCGGGAAGCTAACAGAGTCGTAAAGCGAATCCAATTAATTTGGATCATCTTCATGAAGCGGTACACAGTATCCTTTGCAAAACCAGGAGTATTTCGTCCGGTAATCAGGCTCATGTACATACTTCTGTTAGAGAAAATCAGCAAAAAAAGATACTGAAAAACTTCGACAACAGGAATTCCTTTTTTCTTATATGCATTGGATGCTTTTAATGCTGAAGAAATATGGAATCTTATAAAAAATCTTTTGATAGATTTAGAAATCTGCTTATCATTTTGGTTTGCTTGTGTTATATCAATTATACCAAACCAGATGGTTTCATGCTATTTTATTGCCAATATTTATTGAATTTTCAAGGTGCATAAGCACTTATTCAAGTGCGAAGTTTGAGTTTGTAATCATATGGAAGACATGCGGTGCATATAATGATTGCATGTCCGCAAATTTGGATGCGGATAATATCTGTGCAGGAATTAACTCTAATGGGAGGGAAAGCAATGAAAAAAGATCTTAAAACTCTTAACAGATCGCTGGCTATTGCAATTGCAGCAGCAATGACCATGACATCTGCTCCAAGTACACTTTTTGCAGCTGATTTTACAGACAGCGAAGTGGCAGTAGAAGCAGTTGAGCCAGAAGAAACAGAGGCACCGGTGGATGTGGAGGAAGAGCCGGCGGCAGAAGAGGCAACAGAGTTTGGCAGTAATGCTGAGGACACAGAGGATATCTTCTCTGATCATGTAACAGAGGAGGCAACTGTAGATACTGCAGATGTACAGGTTGGTACACCTGGTACACCTGCTAAGGTAACAGGTCTTTATATTGACACAGATAAGGATTATGTAGCTTCTCCAATGCTTCGTTGGAATGCAGTAGATGGTGCATACAAATATGAGTTTGCTGTAACAGATGCAGCAGGTAATGAGTATGGGGATGTTTCCTGGGATGGCAAGGATGGCAAATATGCGTTTAGCTATGATTATGTGAATTGGGTCAGTGCAATGCCGTCATATGGTGTGGTTAATCTGGCAGGACAGAATGCATATAAGCTTGCAGCAGATGGCTCTGATTACGAGCGTTTATATGCAGATGCAGAGAAGAAGGTACCTCTTAAATCTCTTTCAGCTGGACAGACCTATTATGTCCGTGTACGTGCAGTGAACCGTTATCAGGATCCTGCAACTCCAAATGCAGAGGCTGTAGAGACTGCTGGTGAGTGGTCTGATCCGGTAGCTTACGCGGTTCCTGCAACATATGCTCCTGTACAGCTCACCAATTTAAGATATGCATCTGAAGATGATGACAATCTGTACTTTGCATATGATGGTGCTGTTACAGCAGGATCTGTTTATGGACAGTACACATCCGATCCGGATTATGCAAATCTGTATGAATGGGGATGGGATGATGTATATGCAAATTCATCCGATACTACATTGGCTATTTCCAAGAGTAATCTTGAAAGCGGAAAGACCTATTATCTCCGCGTGATCAACAATGTAAACGGAACTTACGTTAAAGACGCAGATGGCAATAAGGTATGGTCCAATGTTGTTGCATTTACTTACACTGCAAAACAGGAGGATCCGCTGAAAGCGATCACAGGCCTGACCATGTACAAAGAAAGCATCGATGGATATAATTTCCGTTTTGACTCCGTACTGGAGGATGATGACAATTGGGAAATCCAGTATTCCAAAGATCCTAATTTTGTAACAGATGTATATCGTCGTACACAGTCTACTTATATATCCAAATATTCTATGGATGCAGAGGCACCTTATTATGTAAGGGCCATTACTTATAAATATGGCACAAATGGTAAGGAGTATGGTACACCTTCCAATATCGTAACTGTTGTAAAGGCAAAAACACCGACAGCATCCAACCTTGTTCTTGCAGAGAAAACACAGTATGGATATACCTTTAAATATGCCGGAAGTATTAAAGTTCCACAGAGCGGTGTTCAGATATGGATATCCAAGGATCCGAGTTTTACAAATAACCGTTCACTGACCGAATGGCCGACAGAGACCTCTGATGAGAACGAGTTTGAAATCAGTAACAGTGATTTTGAGCCTGGCTATACCTATTATGTACGTATCAGACCATACAGCAATGACAGCAGCCTTACAGATGAGAATAAGGCAGATGAGACATGGTATGGAGCATTCTCCAATACTGTAACCGTATCTCCAAAGGTTTCTGATGTATATGTAAAAGCTGAGGTTGCTTCTACAAGTGTTGCTCTTACTGCAGAGGCAGAGGATTCTTCTTATGTAACAGGATATCAGTTCCAGAAGAAGGTTGGAAAGAAATACCAGACTCTTGGAAAGACCACAGATGGTGCTTATACTGATAAGAAGCTGACAGCAAATACTGCTTATACTTATCGTGTAAGAGCTTACTATGTAAGTGAGAAGACAGGTAAGACTTCCTATGGTTCATGGAAAACATATACAACCGTTACCTGGGGCGGCAACCTGAACGTGAGAGCAGTTGCAAAGAGTAAGACATCTGTAAAACTTACTTGGAATAAGATCAGCGGCGCACAGGGATACGAGGTATTCCGTACTGTAACAGAGTCCTGCGGAAAGAATTACAGTGCTGATCAGGGAACAACTAATTATTATACAAAGTGGACACTTGTAAAAGATATTAAGAAAGCATCCACAAAGACTTACACTGTAAAAGGCCTTACAGCAGGACAGGATTACACATTTAAAGTACGTGCATATAAGACTGTAAATGGCAAGAAATATTATATTGAGGACAAAGACAGCTGTACATTAGATTTTGCATTACAGATCGTTTCCCGCAAGCAGAATGCAAATGGTACATTAAAGCTTACCTGGAATCCGGTTTATGCTGGTAACGGTTATCTGATCGAGAAGAAGAATGCAGATACAGGTGTATGGGAAGCATACAAGACAATTACAAAAGCGGCTACATCTTCTTTCACATTCCCGGCAGCAAACGGACAGTCTGATTCTTACAGGATCCGTGCATACAAGAACGGCAATCCGAAGACCTATACAGCTGGTTATAGTTTTTCTATATATCCATATCTTGCAGTACCTACAGGCGTAAAGGCAACTGTTAATAAAGCAGACGGAAGCGTTACTGTTAAATGGAATCCGGTAGCAGGCGCTGACTACTACGAAGTATACAGAACTACAAGACCGGCAACTGGATATGATAAGATCACAAAAGAATATGATTACATGAATGCCACTCAGTTAAGTGAGTGGGTTGCAGATGCAAACTCCAAATATGGTTATAAGCTTTCTGATAAGGAATTGACAGCTACCACACTTACAGACAGGAAAATATCTTATGTAAACAACTTTGGCATTGAGCAGATCCAATATCGTGGACCAAAGGCTGGTGTTAAATATTATTATTATGTAGTTGCAGTTAAGAGAGGTACCGCTTATCAGATTAAAGACAGCGGAGATACCATTGAGAGTGGTAACAGCGCAGCTGCAGCAGCAACTATTACAAACGTAACAGTTGCAAAGACAAAATTCACTTCCGGTAAAGCTGCAAAGGGCAAAGTATCCCTGAAGTGGAAGAAAGTTACAGGAGCAGCCGGATATGAAGTATACCGTTCCACAAAGAAAGGTAGCGGATATACAAAGCTGGCTACTGTTACAAAAGGTTCTATTGTGAAGCTTACAGACAAGACTGCAAAGGCAGGAAAGACCTACTACTACAAAGTACGTGCATATAAGACAAACGAGGCTGGTGTAGAGGTATATGCAGCTTATTCTGCAGCAAAAGCAGTAAAAGCAAAATAATAGGATGCACAGGGGCAGAAGTTGTCTGCCATGGCATTCGTAGATGTTTCAGAAATGATCCAAAACCGTCGCAGGTATGTGCCTGCGGCGGTTTTTTGAAAAGGAGAAAGCAAGATGAGGATGATCGCAGATCTGCATATCCATTCCAGATATTCAATGGCTACCAGTAAAGAAGGAAATCCGGAAAACCTGGATCTCTGGGCAAGGAAAAAGGGAATCAGTCTTATTGGAACAGGAGATTTTACCCATCCTGCATGGAGAAGGGAGCTTCTGGAAAAACTTATACCTGCAGAAGATGGTTTATACTGCCTGAAAGAGGAGTATGTGCTTCCGGAAGCCAGGAAGTATCCAGGGGAAGCGCCAAGGTTTGTGGTTACAGGAGAGATTAGTTCTGTTTATAAAAAATATGGAAAGTCAAGAAGGGTTCACAATGTGCTGATCCTTCCGGGGATGGAAGCAGCGGAGCAGCTGTCAGATCGGCTTGAAAAGATCGGAAATATCCGTTCAGATGGCAGGCCTATCCTTGGTCTGGACAGCCGTGATCTTCTTGAACTTATGCTGGATACCTGTCCAGAGGGGATGCTGGTACCGGCTCATATCTGGACACCACATTACTCTGTGTTTGGTGCATTTACCAGATTCCAGTCCATGGAAGAATGCTTTGGCGACCTGACACCTTATGTGCATGCTGTGGAAACCGGCTTATCTTCAGATCCGGCTATGAACTGGCAGCTGTCGGCACTGGATTCCTATCAGCTGATCTCCAATTCAGATGCCCATTCTCCGGGAAAACTGGGGCGTGAGGCCAATCTTCTGGATATTGACAGATCCTATGATGGGCTGTATCAGGCAATTCAGAAAGGTCAGGGGCTAAATGGAACGCTGGAATTTTTCCCAGAGGAGGGAAAGTATCATTACGATGGACACCGAAAATGTGGGATCTGCCTAAGCCCTGAAGAAACAGCGCAGTATCATGGAATCTGCCCGGTTTGTGGGAAAAAGCTGACCATTGGCGTAGAACACAGGATACAGGAACTGGCAGACCGAAAGAGAGGCTTTGTGCCGGAAAATGCCAGGCCTTTTGAGAAACTGGTGCCTTTGCCGGAGATCATCAGTCAGGTTTTAGGATTTTCCCAGACAAGCAAAAAGGTTGGGGCAAAATACCAGGAACTGCTGGAAAAACAGGGATCGGAATTTTCTATTTTACGGCAGATTCCGCTGGAGGACATTAAAAAGACTGGCGGGGAACTGCTTTGTGAAAGCATTGAACGTGTCCGCAGCGGAAATGTGATCTGTCACCCTGGATATGATGGAGAATATGGGACAGTAGAGTTTTGACAGGAAAACAGTACGGGTGATATGACTGTGGAAATTTGCTTTAAAGCCGGGAGGAAATAGGAAAATGGCAGTAAAAATAGGGATTATTTCAGATACTCATGGACTGCTGCGGCCGGAAGTGGCAGAGATACTGAAAGAGTGCAGGTATATTCTACATGCAGGGGATGTGACAGAGCCAGGGCTTTTGGATCAACTGCGGGTAATGGGATCTTTGTATGCGGTTCAGGGAAATAATGACAGGAACTGGCAGCGTCCCCTGGCACAAAGCATGTGGTTTGAAATCGAAGGTATTCGCTTTTTTATGGTGCACAATAAAAAAGATGTGGCCTGGGATCTGAAAGACAGACAGGTGGTTATTTTTGGACACAGCCATAAATATTTTCAGGAAATGATCGATGGCAGGCTGTGGCTGAATCCGGGAAGCTGCGGGCATTCCCGCTTTGGCGGAGATGTGACCATGGCTGTGATAAGTGTAGAAAATGGAAGCTATCAGGTGGAAAAAATCGTGATTCCCACAGTTGCAATTTAAAAGAGATAGAGTATAATAAAAAAACGCAGCAAGTTGTGGCAGGTATAAGGAGAGCGGATATGGAAAAAAAGAAAACCGACGTGAAATTTATCGTTGGAATGGTGATCCTGGTGGCAGTGATGGCACTGGTGTGCGGATCTTTCTGGAAGGTGGTATCCATGCAGGCTGCCAAAGACAAGGAAGAGGAGGCCAGACAGGAGCAGGAGGCTATCCGGGCAATCTGTATAGAAGCCGGAGATACGCTGAAGGAGCAGGTTTTTGTGGATATGGATACAAAGACCGTGTTCAAGGCAGAGATTCCGTCTGAAGGTATTTATAACCGTAATGGAAAGCTGATCCAGGGAGATGTACTGGAGAATGGAGATATGGTAAAGGTCTATGGAGATACGGTGATGACCAGATCCATACCGGCCTTATATCCAGGTGTTACGAAGATGCAGAGAATGGGACGGGCAACTCTGGAGGAGGCTCAGCCATATCAGCAAATCGTGGATGATCTTATGGAATCCACCAAGGTTGTGACAGAATAATACAAATCATATACGAAAGAAAGTGTGCACAGAATGAAGTTTTTAAGACAATTTGGAATTATATTACTGTTATCAGCGCTTGGGGAAGCGCTACATGAATTACTTCCCCTGCCTGTACCTGCCAGTGTATATGGGCTGGTACTGATGCTGGCAGCACTGATGACCGGTATTATAAAAGTAGGACAGGTAGAGGAAACCGCAGATTTTCTTATTGAGATCATGCCGGTGATGTTTGTGCCTGCCGGCGTAGGATTATTAAATGCCTGGGGTGTGTTAAAGCCTATCTGGGTGCCGGTTGTTCTGATCACAGTGATCACTACAGTGATCGTGATGGTAGTGACCGGGAGAGTGACACAGACTGTAATTGAAAAAGACAGAAAGGGACATGACAGCAAATGACGAACTTTATAGAGAATTCCGTGTTTTTAGGCGCAGTGTTAAGCCTTGTGGCATATGAGATAGGCATGCTTCTGAAAAAGAAATTCAAGCTTGCCATATTTAATCCTCTGTTGATCGCAATTCTGTGCGTAATGGGTGTGCTTTCCCTGCTTGGGATTGATTATGATACTTACAATGAAGGTGGCAAATATATCAGTTATCTTCTGACTCCGGCAACTGTCTGCCTGGCAGTACCATTATACCGTCAGATGAATCTTCTGAAAAAGAATATCAAGGCAGTGATCCTGGGGATCGTTTCAGGTGTACTTGCAAGCCTTGTAAGTGTACTGGCGCTTGCATGGCTGTTCGGGCTTTCCCATGAAGAGTATGTTACCCTTCTTCCAAAGTCCATTACAACGGCTATCGGAATGGGTGTATCTGAGGAACTGGGAGGCATTGTGACAATTACCGTGGCTGTGATCATTATCACAGGCGTTCTTGGAAATATGATCGCAGAGGCTGTGTGCCGGATCGCCAGGATCAGGGAGCCTATTGCAAAAGGACTGGCACTTGGTACTTCCGCCCATGCCATCGGGACTGCAAAGGCCATGGAAATGGGAGAAGTGGAAGGTGCTATGAGCAGTCTGGCTATTGCAGTGGCAGGCCTTCTTACTGTGGTTGGAGCTTCTGTTTTTGTGCAGTTCCTATAAGTATTACAGGGGCAAAGGATACTTCTTTTATGTTCATATCGGGGCGGCTCCCAAGGTCTTTCATCCACTTATGAGTAAGCTTATGTGGATTTGGGCCCTTGGAGCCTGATATATATGTATGCGGCTGTCAGGACGAAAGTTCTGGCAGTTTTTTTGTACAATCATCTGTGTATCTGCAGGTAAACTTATGCGGAAGCAGAGTTTTGGGCTTCTGGTATCACAATATATAAAAACGAACAAATATTCGACCTTTGAATTGTGTAATACTGACAAAAATAAACGAATGTTCGGAAAATGACAGTTCATACCGTTTTATTGGACTTAATATGTGGTATACTCTCAATAAATAGAAAATATGTTCTGAAAATATGTTCGGTATTTAGAGAGAAAAGGAGAGAGAGTATATGTGGGGATCTGATAAAAGTACAGGCAGACAGGAGATGGCATTTGCACAGGGGACAGTTTCCGGTATGACCAGGAAGTCCGGTGCACACAGGAAGGGAGAGAAGCTTTCCAAGAATATGGCTATGTTTCTCGGTATTATTGTGACTGTGGAGATCATGATCGCAGGAGCCATGGTATTTAATTTTGATTTTAAGGGTGCGGATGTTATTGCCCTGATATTTGCATTTATGGTATTATATTCTGGAGTTGTGGCAATGCTCACAGATAAATAGGAGCTGATGTAGATGCCGAAGTCATTTCAGCAGAAGATCAAAATATTATATTTAATGCAGGCATTTTTAGAACGTACAGATGAAGAACACCCGATGACAGTGAAGGATCTGCAGGCATACCTGGCAGATGCAGGGATCAGCGCAGAGCGCAAGACTGTTTATGACGATATAGAGAGTCTGCGGGTGTTTGGCATGGATATAGTGAACCGGAGGGAAAGACCCTCCGGGTTTTATCTGGCGCACAGGGAGTTTGAGCTGGCAGAGCTGAAGCTTCTGGTAGATGCAGTCCAGTCGTCCAAGTTTATCACTTCCGGGAAGTCCAGACAGCTGATCAGCAAGCTGGAGGGACTGGCCAGTGTACATCAGGCCAGGGAACTACAGAGACAGGTCTGGGTAGAGAACAGAGTTAAGTCCATGAATGAAAGTATTTATAATAATATTGACCAGATCCATCAGGCCATATCCAGTGACCGGCAGATCTGTTTCCAGTATTGTGAGTGGACATTATCCAGGGAATTAAGTCTGAAGCGTAATGGAGAGAGATACAGGATCAGCCCCTGGAAGATGATCTGGAAGGATGAGAATTACTATCTGATCGGACTTGATGAGAAGAGCGGGATCGTGAAGCATTATCGGGTTGACAAGATGCTGAAGATATCTCTGGAGTCAGAGCCACGCAACGGCAGAGAATTTTTTGAAAACTTTGATGAAGCCAGGTTTGCAGCAGGCACGTTTGGCATGTTTGGAGGCCGTGAAGAGGTAGTAGGCCTGAAGTTCCAGAACCGACTGGTGGGTGTGGTGATCGACCATTTCGGGCAGTCTACCATGATCCTTGACAAAGATGAGGATCATTTTTCCATAAAGGTCCGTGTGAATGTAAGCGGACAGTTTTTCGGCTGGCTGGCAGGCCTTGGTGCAGGGGTGCAGGTGTTATCCCCTGAGAATGTGCGCTGTGAGTACAGAGATTACTTGAAGAAGGCTCTGGCTCCTTATGAAGGATAACAGGATGACAGTAAAATCGCGATTATTAGAAATTTTAGAACAACATAAAGGGGAAGTTTTGTCAGGAGAGCGTCTGGCAGAGGAGTTGAACTGTACAAGGGCAGCTATCTGGAAAGGCGTTAAGTCCCTGAGGGAAGAAGGTCACAGGATCCAGGCTGGTCCTAATAAGGGATATATGCTGGAAGCAGACAGCAACCGGTTATCTGTAGAGGGACTGAAGCTTTATCTGGATCATCCGGATGTGATGGTACAGCTGTATGAAAGTGTTCCTTCTACTAATCAGGCGGCTAAGCTGGCGGCAGTCAGCGGAGAAGCCGGGCACGGTTCTCTGGTAGCAGCACTGGAACAGACAGAGGGCAGAGGCAGACGGGGCAGAAGCTTTTGTTCGCCCAGGGAAGCTGGATTGTATTTCAGTGTTGTACTTCATCCGGGAGAGTCCCTGCAGGAGAGCCTGCTGATCACTACTGCGGCAGCAGTAGCTGTTTATAAGGCAGTTCTTGAAGTATGTGGGATTTCTCTGGGAATCAAATGGGTCAATGATCTGTTCAAAGACGGCAAGAAGGTTTGCGGGATACTTACAGAGGCAGTGACAGATTTTGAAAGCGGGAATATTGAGTCTGCCATTGTAGGGATCGGCCTGAATCTGTTTCCCGGAAAAGAAATGCCAGAGGAACTGGAAAATATTGCCGGAGCGTTGTATGATACAGAGGAAGAGGCCGGCAGAGCAGACAGGAACAGACTGGTGGCAGAGATTGTGAACCATCTTCTGAGGGAGACCGAGGATTTATCGCTTTCCCAGGTATATATACAGCAGAATTTTATTCTTGGAAAGGAAATACAGATCCGGGATTCCGGGAAGCTTCGGAAAGCTACTGCATTGGCCATATGCCCGGATGGCAGACTTCTGGTAAGGGAGACTGACGGGAGCAAGAGCAAGCTGTCTTACGGAGAGGTTTCCGTAGTCCTGCAGGAGGACTAGACAGCCAGACAGAAGTGGAGGATATCTTAGATGACAGAGACACAGAGACTTTATTATGAAGATGTATATATGAAGGAATTTCAGGCACAGGTTCTGGAGTGCCGAGCTGACGGGAAAGGGTATGTGATTCTGCTTGACAGAAGTGCATTTTATCCAGAGGGAGGCGGACAGCCAAGTGATCAGGGATTTCTTGATTCAGTGAAAGTGACAGAGGTTCATGAGAAGGCTGGAGAGCTGCTTCACTATACAGATACACCCCTGGAGCCGGGAACTCAGGTAACAGGAAGGATCAACTGGCAGCGCAGGTTTGATCTGATGCAGCAGCATTCCGGGGAGCATATGGTAAGCGGGCTGGTACATCAGGATTATGGGTATGACAATGTAGGATTCCATATGGGCAGTGATGTGATCACTGTAGATTTTAATGGTATGCTTACAGAAGAGCAGATCCATGAGATTGAACAGCAGGTAAATAAAAAGATCTGGGAGAATGCAGCAGTTGAGATTTTCTATCCGGATAAAGAGACACTGGAAACACTGGATTACAGAAGCAAGAAGGAACTTACCGGCCAGGTGAGGATCGTGCGTTTCCCTAGTGTGGATACCTGTGCATGCTGCGGTACACATGTGGCATATACCGGCGAGATCGGTATGGTGAAGCTGCTTTCTGTAGAGAAGTTTCGTGAAGGTGTACGTATGGAGATGATCTGTGGCGGCAGGGTTCTGGATTACCTTAATATGGTGGATGATCAGAATCATCAGATTTCCATGCGTTTGTCTGCCAAAAGTGACCGGACTGCACAGGCAGTAGAGCGCTTACAGGAAGAGAATTTCTCTCTGAAAGGCCGTGTACAGTCTCTGGAAGAGGGGATGTTTGCGTCCGAGGCAGATAAGTGGGCTGGTAAGGGAAATGTGCTTCTGTTCCAGCAGAATATGGGAGCAGACAGTCTTAGGAAGCTGACAGATGCAGTGCTGCAGACATGTGGAGGACGCTGTGCGGTATTTTCATCCAGTGCAGATGGAAGCTACAAGTATGCTATGGGAGAAAAGGATGGAGATCTGCGTCAGCTGACGAAAGATATGAACAGTGCCCTGAACGGCAGAGGCGGTGGTAAGCCATTTTTTGTGCAAGGCTCTGTCCAGGCGGGTGAGGATCAGATCCGGGACTTTTTTAAAAAGCTGTAAGGAGAGGACACATGTTTGGAGAATGTCATGCACATTTGATCATGGATGGTCTGAATTACCGCAGGGCAGTAGATATGCATGCGGATGGAGTAAAGGATAAGGTCATACAAAGCCGGTTGCGCTTGTATCAGGAGCTGGGTATCCTGTTTGTCCGTGATGGGGGAGATGCAGGGATGGTATCCAGACGGGCGAAGGACCTGGCGGGGGAATATGGGATTGATTACAGGACGCCGGTGTTTGCCATTCATAGGAACGGACACTATGGCAGAATTGTTGGCTGTGGATTTGATACATTAAAAGAGTTCCATCAGAGAGTGCTGGAGGCCAGGGGGCTGGGAGCGGACTTTATCAAGATCATGACTACCGGGATTCTGGACTTTAACGATCATGGGAAGATTACAGGCCAGCCACTGGATAAAAAAGAAGTAAAAGAAATGGTTCATATCGCTCATGAAGAGGGCTTTGCAGTGATGAGCCATACCAATGGAGATTACGGTGTCCAGGCGGCCATTGAGGCTGGGGCAGACAGTGTGGAGCATGGGAATTATATAAGTGAGGAGACAATTTCCATGCTGGCGGACAGCAGTACTGTGTGGGTGCCCACTCTTGTCACTGTGCGTAATCTTATAGGCAGCGGCAGATATGACAGCCAGATCCTGGCAGGGATTGCAGAGCAGGGTGAGAAGAATATGCGTCTGGCCTACCGAAAGGGCGCCAAAGTGGCGCTGGGAAGTGACGGCGGTGCTTATATGGTTCCTCATGGCTGGGGACTTATGGATGAATATCATGCATTTCTGGACATTCTTGGAACTATAGCGAAGGTGTCAGAGATAGATGCATGGCTTACACAAGGAGAAAGAGAGATCCAAAAGAGGTTTAAAAGGGACGCCTGATGTCAGGCGTCCTGGATTTTTATAGAAGTATAAATATTGGATTCTCGAGAAAGAGCAGGGTTAAAGGTAATACTGATGCTGGCACCTGGTGCAAGGCCTGAGGTGGAAGTGTTCTGAGTATTTTCCGTCAGGCAGGTGACTACAGCACCGTCTCCGGTCTGGATAGTCACAGTATTGGCTGTTGTACCAAGGATTGTTCCGGACACAGTAAAGTTCATCTGATATTGGCTCAGGCTATCCGGATTATCCCCAGTGACAGAGCTTACTGAGATCCCTTCCAGTGATTCGCCTGAGAAGTCTTCCCCTGTGTAATAGACAGAAACACCAGAACCTGGAGCGATTCCGCCCGGGAAGTAGCAGGGCAGCTGGGAAAGATCCAGATCTACACTGGTACTGGACGTATTTGGCAGTACCTGAAGCACATTATTGGAAATATTCTGGATCACACCACGGAACTGCTTGGAAGCTTTAGCCGGATCTGTATCTGCCTGGTCGGCAGAAGGCTCCGGAGTAGGAGTGGGATCAGGCAGCTGGATAGGATCAATATCAGAGATACTGACCACTTTAACATGGCTGGCATCCAGCACATTGGAAGTATCATCCCCGGATTTTCCAAATTTCCCCTTGAAATGTACATACACCCAGTTTCCGGCAGCAATGCCGTTCTGGTAATATTGCCGGGCGCCTGTAATAGGATAAGTGGCTGTTTTCCCGTTTTTGGCCTTTATGGTGATGGTATTTGGGGTAAGGCTGACGATCGTACAGTGTGCAGTGCGGTCTTTCAGTTCTTCTGTTTTATGAAATTCATCGACTACTTTTAAGGCTTTTACTGTACTGGTATCACTGTCTGTATCAGAAAGCTGGCCCTCATAGATCACACTGATCTCATCACCGGAAATCATTCCGTCAGAGCATTCCAGAGTGGCCTGAGATACATCAAAGGTATAGGTTTGTTCTTCTGTTTTCAGAGTCAGCTGACTTCCTGTAAAATCCTGAAGTTGTCCTGTGACTTCGTCCATATAGACCCGGGGCTTGTCAGAAACATTTTCTGAAGCTGTGTCAGGATCCTGATGATAGATATATTTTTCTACCAGATCTCCGGCCGTGCAGCCTGCAGCAGTAAAAGTGCAGCATAAGCAAAGACAGAGACAAATTAATTTTTTCATGGAAACCCTCCAATGAAGTCCACAATCTTGTTATCATTAAATGAAAAATAATAAAAAAAGAAAATACGTTAATATTATAACAAAAACATATTGAAATTTCCAGATATTGTGATATAATCCGATTAAATAAATAATAGCGAAGTAGGAATTTATGCGTTAAGTGTTCATTGGCTGGGGAGTCGCCGTGAAACGAAAAGCATGCAAAGGCTGCTTACGATATATTTTCCGCACCCGTTGCTACATATGAGAACATCTCATAATGTGGAGGGATTATTATTTATGGTAACTACTCTATTATCAAAAACATTATGGAGGTGTTTTTATTATGCAGAAAAAGCAGACATGGAACGTAAAAACATTGGTATTTATGGCACTTCTTGTTGCCATGCATCTGGTACTTACCAGAGTCCTGGTAATTGACCTTGGAGCATACCGTATTTCAGTAGGTAGTGTGTGCACGATCCTGGCAGGATTATGGCTTGGACCAGTTGCCGGTGGTGTATGTGGATTTGCTTCTGACATTATCGGATGCTTTATGAAGGGATATGCAGTGAATCCGTTTATTACTGTTGCTGCTATTCTCTGGGGCGTGCTTCCTGCACTGGCAAGACCGCTTTTTGCAAACAAGAAGAAAACAGGCAAGACTATAGGAATCTGTGTATCAATTGTTGTGACAGCTATCCTCAGTTCTCTTGTGCTTACAACTGCAGGACTGGTAATTATGTTAGGATATAACTTCTACGCGATCATGCCGGGAAGACTGATCCAGTTTGCAATCATGATCCCGATTTACTGTGTGCTTACCTGCCTGCTGTATTTCAGCCCACTGACAGCTATGGTTGCAGGCAATGTGGCTCCGGCAGTAATGAAAAAGAAAACCGTTTAATCATACAGCTACATAAAGGCCGGAATTATCCGGCTGCTGATATATAACGATTCCCCAAAATAAGATGCCGATACAGGATCTTATCCGCAGCGTATACTGTTGGATCGGATCAGGTATCGGCTTTTTGTATGCAACAAAATGGATGGCATTAAGAAAAACTGGAGATGAATGGCAGTTTATCTGTGTGGCTACGAAGTGATATATTATCTGGATAATGTTGGCTGGACACGGAACCAGTAAGTATAGATATACTGGAAACCAAGGGATGTATACAATGCCCTGGCAGGATCATTATCCTTTACAACCTGAAGATAGGCGTTTTTGGCGCCTTTGCGCTGTCCTTCTGTAAGAAGGCCTGTGCAGATCTGTCTGGCATAGCCTTTATGGCGAAACTCTTCTTTTACGTGAATAGCATAGATACCAATATAATCCCGGTCCAGGATGCCAAGGCCGGTAGCAATGATCTTCCCATTATCCCAGATGGAGGCGCAGATCGTATCCTTTACAATGGAGTGATACATGGAAGGAACAACCGCCCGGTGGATAGGATTTACAGTACCTTTCAGGTCGAAAAGACTTTCAATCCAGATATCCGGAATATCATCTGTAAAGTTTACCTTGTTATAGGGAAAACTCAAGTCTGCCGTGGAAAGGTCCGTTACCATTACATCTGTGGTATGCTGGATCTCATATCCACGATTCTCAAGAACATAATCAAAATCAGGGGAAACCAGGGGGCTGATCTTAAAGATTGCCGGGCTTCCAAGACGGCTGTATTCGTTTTCGCAGAAAGAGACTTTTTCCCTCCAGGATAAGGTAGAAGTGCCGAATTGTTCCACGCTGTTGGTACGGTGTGTATAAAAATATGAAAAACGGAGGATCCATCCATCATAAAGTTCCATTTTGTGAGAAGGCCATGCATTTAAGGACATGTCTTCTATTTTTTTTATATTTGTGTTCATAAATATATCATCCCAATCTTTTATATAAAATGATGTTTCGTAATTTTTCTGCGATCAGCTGATGGCCGGCATCCGTCAGATGTATGCCGTCGGTAGTGATCTGGTCAGGATCGTACCGCAGGGCTGCCTGATTCAGTTCATCCTGCAGGAGAATATAGGGAAGCTGCCGCATGAGTGCTGTTTTACGGATCAATGAAGACATCTGACGCACATAAGGAATCCACAGACGGTAACGTGCAGGCCATGGAAAAATAAACGGCTCCATAAGAATGATCTGCCGTTGGGGAGAGTGCAATTCATCTAAAAGCTGGTCATAGTCTCTGGCAAAAGCTTGCATCATTTGTTCCCGCTGTGCAGCTGTACGGTTTGTATTCATCATCAGACCAATGTCATTAATCCCGATCAATATGGTGATAATGTGTGGCTTCAAAGCCAGGTAAGAATCCACATGCTGGAGCAGCCGGGAAACGGTAAAGCCATCCATGCCTTTATTAATGATCTGCAGATCCGCAGACAATGGGGACAACTGGTCCCACAATTGTTTTACATAACCATTTCCAAGGGGCGGATCCTGTAAAATACGTCCGCAGTCTGTAATACTGTCTCCAAGACAAAGTAATGTAGTCATTGTAAGTCGCTTTCCGTAAATGATAAAAATGCACGTAACTGTGAATGTACTGACAGTTACGAATATGCATGGCGCAATAAACAAATTTACCAGCCATAGGCGTTATTTCTATTATAATCGCTAATAGAGGTGGTGGAAAGAGTGAATTTAAAGTATATGGTAAACAATAACAGTTTACGTTTTTTTTAGAATAAATACATAAAAATATACTGGACAAATCCAGGATCCTGTTCTATACTCATTTCATCAGCAGGAGAGCATCTTAGAACTGCTGATCTGCCGGATATCTTCCGGTATCGAGAACCGTCTGTTCAGACGGGATTTTCCCTATTTTACTTAAGAGATTTTTATATGATTATGTACACCCGATGAGAAAACTGGATCACTCATGAGAAAAGAGGTGATATTCATGCTTTTCTATACCGGGATTCCGGTAATAATGGCAGCAGCTGCTGTAGTGATGGATCTGCGTACCGCCAGGGTTGATAATGGATGGATCTTTTTCTGTATGGCAGTTGGCCTGGCAATGCGGATCCTGGAAAATGGAATTACAGGTGTTTTATGGTACTTTACTGGAGCCCTGATTCCGATTGTTCTGCTTGGGTGGCTTTTTATTTTCCGTATGCTTGGACCTGGAGATATTAAACTTCTGTCTGTGATCGGAGGAATTCTTGGGGCAGGGGAAATCGTGAAATGTATTCTTGGAGCCATGTTCATTGGCGCCGCCATTTCAGCTGCACTGCTCATATCTAACGGCAATATCTGCCAGCGATTCCTGTATCTTTGGAGTTATATCTGCCAGACGGCAAGAACCGGAAAAAGAGAACCTTACTACCAGAAAGGGATGTTACCTTTGGAGAATTTTCATTTTACAGTACCTGTATTTTTAAGTGTGCTGCTATATGCAGGAGGTGTGTATTGAAAAAGAATGTTTTTGCAGTGTGCGACCTGGAGGTGGATTATGCCCTGAATTTTATGGAATATCTAAATCAGAAAAGAAATATTCCTTTTGAGATCCAGGCATTTACCACAGTGGAAAGCCTGACCGCTTATGGGAAAAAAGTACATATTGAGTTGCTGTTGATTTCCGGAAAGGCAATGTGCCAGAGAGTCCGGGAATTGGATATTGGAAAGATCATAATCCTGTCGGAAGGTGTACATCCGCCGGAACTGGACCAGTATCCGAGTGTGTACAAGTACCAGTCCTCTGCCAATGTGATCAGGGAAGTGATGGCATGCTATGGAGAAGAAAAGGCAGTAGAGCCGGTCATTTATCCTGTATTGAAGAAATGTACACAGATTCTGGGCGTATATTCCCCACTGGGCCGCTGTCTGAAAACATCCTTTGCACTTACACTAGGGCAGGTGCTGGCCAGGGAAAAGGCGGTTCTTTACCTGAATCTGGAGGAATATTCAGGTTTTGGAAGGCTGATGGGGAAGGAATATGATCACAATCTTAGTGATCTTCTGTATTATGTGCGCCAGGGCAGCCAGAATCTGATCCACAGGATGAATGGAATGATACAGACAGTGAACAATCTGGACTATATTCCGCCGGTTCAAACACCGGCAGATATCCGTGGGACAGCCTGGGAGGACTGGGAACAGTTTATCAGAGAGATTGTGAGAGACAGTTCCTATGAGATCCTGATCCTGGACATAGGTCCGGGAGTAGATGGCACTTTTCAGATGCTGGATCTGTGCAGCCAGATTTATATGCCGGTGCTGGCAGATACCATCTCTGTGTGTAAACTGGAAGAATTTGAAAACCTTCTGAAAGTCTGGGATTTTTCACAGGTACTTTCAAAGATCATAAAGGTAAAACCGCCTTTTCACATGGGAAGCAGTTCCATAGAAGATTATACAGAAGGGCTTTTATGGAGCGAACTAGGGGATTATGTAAGAAAGATCATAACTGTTCAGTAGGCAGGAATTATGAAAGAACGGAACTGTTGTGGAGGATATTTTAGCAGCGGGAACTATAAAGGGATTGAATTGTTATGGAAAATATTTTAGCAGTGGGAACTATGAAAGAACGGAACGGTTATAGAAGATATTAAGGAAGGATAAGAATGAGTCATGATAAATTTGCCACATTGCGGCAGATGCTTATGGAAAAGCTGGATATGGGAAGGGAATTGTCAGACGAGGAGATCCTGGAAGCGATCGATGGACTGATTCTGAATAATCTGCGAGATTCTTTTACTACTTTAAAAGAGAAAGTGGAACTACGTCAGGAGCTGTTTTATTCGGTACGTAAGCTGGATGTTCTGCAGGAGCTGATCGAGGATGAAACAGTTACTGAGATCATGGTCAACGGGCCGGATTCTGTATTCGTGGAACGGGCCGGGCGACTGAGAAAATGGGATAAGACCTTCACTTCAAAGGAGAAACTGGAAGATGTGATCCAGCAGATCGTAGGAAAATGTAATCGTGTGGTTAATGAGTCCATGCCGATTGTAGATGCACGACTGGAAAATGGTGCCAGAGTAAATGCAGTGGTTCAGCCAGTGGCTCTAAATGGCCCTATCCTCACGATCCGGCGTTTTCCCGACAAACCGGTGACTATGGAAAAACTGATCACTTTGGGCAGTCTGACCCGGGAATGTGCAGCATTTCTGGCTGCGCTTGTAAAAGCCAGATATTCCATCATAATCGGGGGCGGCACAGGAAGTGGAAAAACTACGTTCCTGGGGGCTTTGTCAGAATATATTCCGGGAGACGAAAGGATCATCACCATAGAGGACAGTGCAGAACTAAGACTTCAGGGAATAGCTAACCTGGTACGGCTGGAAGCAAAGATGGCAAATATTAACGGAGCCGGAGCAGTGACGATCCGGGATCTGATCAGGACTGCTTTGAGGATGCGTCCTGACAGGATCATTGTTGGCGAAGTGAGAGGTGGTGAAGCTGTGGATATGCTACAGGCACTGAATACTGGTCATGAGGGCAGTTTTTGCACTGCTCATGCCAACAGCAGCAGGGATATGCTTTCCAGGCTGGAAATGATGGTCCTGATGGGAGTGGAACTTCCGCTTGACGCTATCCGCAGGCAGATCGCAGCAGGAGTAGACATTGTGATCCATCTGGGGAGACTGCGGGATAAGTCCAGAAAGGTTCTGGAAATTTCAGAAATCTGTGGGTACAAAGATGGAGAGATTCAAATGCAGCCTTTGTACCAATGGCAGGAAGAAAAGGGTCTGGTAGCTACCGCATCTCTTCTTCACAGGGAAAAGCTGGAAAGGGCGGGGATATGTTTATGAGAAAGAAAAACAGGAAAAAGGATATGGAAAATGCCAAGGGCTATGCAAGGGGAACAAATGTGCAAGGCTATGGGAAAAGTAATTCTGTCCGGGAATGGGAAAAGAGAAGAAATTATGAGAATTACCGGTTCAGTACAAAGGAACTGGCAACGTATCTGCTACAGGGCAGTTTTCTGGCTCTGGGAATCAATTATCTGTTTTACAAAAGTATCTGGGCGGCAGCAGTATTTTTGCCCATACCGTTTTTTTACCTTCACTGGCAGCGAAAAAGGCTGGCAAAGGAGCGGAGAAAGACTTTGAATTTTCAGTTTAAGGATGCCCTGAATTCAATGAGTGTGGCTGTACAGGCCGGTTATTCTGTGGAAAATGCAGTATCTGCCTGTGTACGGGATCTTCGGCAGCTGTATGACGGGAATGCGGATATTCTATGTGAATTTCAGTATATTGAAAATCAGCAGCATGTAAGTGTGCCGGTGGAAGAGCTTTTCCTTGACCTGGGACAGAGAAGTAATGTGGAGGATATAGAAAATTTTGCAGAGGTCTTTTATGTGGCAAAAAGGACAGGCGGAGATATGAATCAGGTGATCCAGAAGGTAGCCAGGATGCTTGGGGATAAGATTGATGTAAAAAAAGAAATCGAAGCTACCCTTGCAGCCAAAAAGTCGGAACAGCTGATCATGAGTCTGATGCCTGCTGGGATCATTCTTTATATGAGACTTACATCTCCAGGATTTCTGGATGTACTATATGGAAATCCTTTTGGAATCTGTGCAATGACTGTATGTCTGGGAATTTATGCAGGTGCTTACTGGATGGGAAGACGTATTGTGGATATAGAGGTTTAAAAGAGCAGGAGGAAAGATGTGGGTACATGCAGTTATTTTTGGAATCCTGCTTGTAGTTTTTATTGGCAGTAAAGCAGGATGGTTTTCTTCTGAAAAAGGAGAAAAAAACAGAAGCCTTTCTTTGTTTCTGGCAGTGGCCTTAGCCGGAAACCTGCTTGGAATGGCACTGACTGTACAAAATGGAGGCAGTCAGATCTATGTGGAAGGAACAGGACTGAAAAAAGAGGAGGATCAGACCTATGAGGAGAAGTTCGTGGTATCCGTGGATGGAGAAAAAGCAGGCAGTATGTATGTACAGATTCCGGAAAAAGAACTGGAAGAAGAAAGGGAGGAGACCCAGGATCAGGATATAGCGCCTGAACAGCAACAGAAAAAGGAACTGGAAGAGGCAATCGCAAATTATAACCTGGAAAAAAATGATCCGGACTACTATTATCTGCCTGCCAGGTGGAAGGGCAAGCAGCTGGAATGGGAAAAGCCAGGAAGTAATACAGGCAATCTGCTGTCTTTTCTGTTTCTTATCACAGGAACAGTATTGTTTCTGGTAAAACGAAGGGAAGGGCAGGCAGCTTTGGTGAAGCGTCAGGAGGAACTTCTGATGGACTATCCGGGGCTGATCATGAAATTTACATTGCTTGTACAGGCGGGGATGACTGTACGGAAGATTTTCCAGAAAATGGCATCTGATTATCAACGGAAGCAGGGAAAGCAAAAAAGAATTGCTTATGAAGAGATTTTGATCGTGTGCCATGAAATGGACAGTGGGGTTTCGGAGATGGAAGCCTACAGAAGATTTGGAGAACGGTGCGGTCAGGTGAAGTACAAGACCTTTGCCACATTGCTGATCCAGAATCTGCAAAAAGGGAGCAGGCAGCTGGCAGATATGCTGGAAAAGGAATCTATGGAAGCCTGGGATGAACGGAAAAGGAAAGCCAGGGTACTGGGGGAGGCAGCTGCAACCAAGCTTTTGGTGCCTATGATCCTGATGCTGCTGGTAGTGATGGCAGTGATCATGGTTCCGGCCTGTCTGTCCTTTTACGGGAACTGAGCCTGAGAAAGGAGGTGAAAAGATGAGAGAGTTACGGCAGCTGATAAAGGAATTTGCAATGGAAGAAGATGCAGTAGGCGTTGTGGAGATTATTCTGATCCTGGTGGTTCTCATCAGTCTGGTTATTATCTTTAAAGATCAGCTTACAAGTCTTGTTAAGAAGATTCTTTCCAAAATCACAAAACAAAGCAACTCAATCTGACAAAGAAAAAAGGTCATGACCATGACCGGAAAGGAGGAACTGTCCATGGCTTGGAAAATCAGAAAAAGATCCCGGGGAAGTATTACTGTGTTTATGGCACTGATCCTGAGTCTTGTGGTTTCGTTGATCTGCACAGGAATCGAATCTGTACGCATGGCAGCTGCCAGGACACAGATTCTGGCAGGCATGGATATTGGTTTGTATTCCCTGTTTGCACAGTACGATCAGGCTCTTTTGAAAGAGTATGATCTGTTTGCACTGGATATTTCTAATGGAGCGGAAGATCTGGATCTTGCATTTCTCTGTGATGAACTGGAAAAGTACATGAAACCTGTATTAAAACAGAACAGTCAGAAACTGAAGCTGCAGCAGTGTGGCCTTACAGGATACAGACTTCTGACAGATCAGAAGGGAGAAGTCTTTTTTCAGCAGATTACAGAATATATGAAAGAAACTCTGGGCAGCCATGGGGTACAGCTCCTTCTTGACAAAATGCAGGAAAGGAAAGAGAAGACAAAGAAGGCCGAAGAGGAAGGAAATAAAGCGGAAAATGGCGGGGCGCTGGAATCCTATGATCATGAGATGAGTAGTGCTGCCAGGGAAAGCGAGGAAGAACAGAAAAGACAGGAAGAAAGTTCAGGATCATCGGAAGAACTGGGGGATGGCAGTCAGAATGAGGGAAGCACTGGAACTCAGGTGGTACAGGCTGATAATCCTATTCCTGCCATACGAAGGATACGCTGGATGGGGATTTTGGACCTGCTTTTGCCGCCAGGACAGCAGGTATCGGATAAAGAGGTGTCAAAAAGAAAACTGGTATCCGGCCGGGCAGTTCAAAGCGGGATGCCTATGAGAGAAAATCTGAAAGAGGATACTTCGGCAACATCCCAGATCCTGTATCAGCAGTATCTAATGGAAAAGCTGGGAAATTACAGGGATCCAGGAAAAGGTGGTTTAAGCTACCAGATAGAGTATGTGCTTTATGGAAGAGACAGTGACCAGGAGAATCTGAAGGCTGTAGCCAGAAAATTGCTTTTGATCAGAGAAGGAGTAAATGCGGCATGTCTGGCAGCAGATCCAGCCAGAAGGGGACAGGCATCAGCTCTTGCAGCTTCTATAGCTTCCGGATTTCTTATACCTCCTGCTGCACCTGTGATCGAAGCAGCGCTGATCCTGTGCTGGGCTTTTGGAGAAAGCGTACTGGATGTACGGGAGCTTTTTGCCGGTGGAAAAGTACCTCTCATAAAAAGTGGTGAGAACTGGCAGCTGTCACTGGAAAATCTGCCCCATCTTCTGGATGTAGCAGAAACAAACAGAAAGGACAGTCCAGGAGGAATGGATTATGAAGATTATCTGCAGATTTTACTGTTGTCTATGAGCCGGGAAAATAAAAAAATGCGGGGAATGGATATGGTGGAATTGGTGATGAGGACATGCGCCGGTTGGGAAGAGTTCCGGCTGGATGGATGTGTAACTGCGCTGGAGGCATCTGCTGATGTGAAGGCCAATACCAGAAAAGTATTTTCTGTTGCGCGGGAATACAGCTATTAGAAAAAAGAAAGGAGGCACAGGGATGCTTTTTCAGGAACCTGCGGTGCATTGCACAGAATTGTGGAAGAAGCCGGGCGATGGCTGCGGCATTGAAAAGATTGAAGAGATAGAGTCGAGAAATAACAGAGCAGAAAGGAAAAGCTTTTGGAAATACCGGGCAGATTTGTTTCCCCCGAAAAGCAAAGTCTGTCGTCCTGAAAAAGCGTCCCTGTGCCGTCCTTTTGGAAGGCTGAAAAAGGCAAGCTTGACTGTGGAATGTGCGTTTGTACTGCCGTTGTTTCTGGTTGCAGTAACTGCAATGATCTCTTTTATGGATATTTACAAGGTACAGACCCAGCATCTGGTGGCTTTGTGCCAGAAGGCAAAGGAGGCCGGGATGTATGCGTATGCTTTGGGTGAAAACAGCACCAGTGAGCTGATACTGCCGGATATATATTCTTATCAGCCTATTGGTGGTATTATTCCGCTGCCTGCAGTATGGACCTGCACAACCGTAAAGGTTCATACCTGGACTGGAACAGAGCACAGGGCAGGGATCGGAGACGGATCCGAAAGTGAATCTGAGAAGATGGTCTATATGACAGAAAATGGAAAGGTTTATCATAAAAAAATGAGCTGCAGTTATCTGGATTTGTCCATAACCCAGGTACCAGGAAGCTCCGTATCATCCAGACGCAATGCTTATGGAGAGAAATATTATCCATGTGAAAGTTGCAGTAAAGGGAAAAAGGCGGCTGGACGGGTTTACATAACAGAAAAAGGTAATCGGTACCATAATCTGGACACTTGCAGTGGGTTGAAGAGGTCAGTACGTCTTGTAAAGGAATCTGAAATAAAAGGAGTTCATGCCTGCAGCAGATGCGGCTGAAAGGATAGATGCAAAATGCTGAAAACAACAGGAGTGATACTGTTTCTTGTCTGGAACAGCTGGAAAGATATACGTAAAAAAGAGATTTCCCTTGTAATAACCTGTGTATTTGCTTTTCTTGGAGTTATGACTGCCTTATATAACCGAAATGTGAATGTGATGTATTTTGTTCCGCCACTTGTGGGAGGATGTTTCCTGGGGCTTAGTGCAGTGTCAGGAAATCAGATCGGAGCCGGGGATGGAGTGCTTTTGATTGCTCTTGGTACAGTGCTTGAAATGGAAGAATATCTTAGAACTTTATGTCTGGCGTTGGGCAGTTGTGGATTGTGGGCATTGATTTTACTGGGGATTCTGAGAAAAAAGAAAACAACGGAGCTGCCATTTGTGCCTTTTGTTTTGCTGGGATATGTGGGAGGACTTTTATTGTGAAGAAAATCAAAAAGGGAAGTATGACAATTGAAGCCGCCTGCCTGATGTTTCTGATCCTGCTGGTGATCATGAGCTGTGTGTATTTGTTTTTCTTTGTTCATAACCGGGCCTGGCTTACTGCGGCCGCTTATGAAGCTGCTATAGATGGAAGCATAGAAGGAATAAAGAAAAATGGAAAGCCTGTGGAGGTGGCCAGGAAAAAATGTGAAGAGCTGGGAAACACAGGATTTTTCACAGCAGAAAATCTGACAGGACAGGTCAGTGGGAAAAAGAATATCCAGGTAGTTTATGATCTGGACACTGTGAAGGGATTTGGAGGCTTTGACTGGCATATACGGGCGGAAGGTAAGGCAGCTGTGATTAAACCGGTGTCATGGATCCGAAAGGCAAAGGCTGTATCTGAGATAGTGAAAGGAGCCACTGGTGAATGATGAAAGCAGAATATAAAAGAGATATGAACCATAATTATCTGATCCTTTATCAGGAGGAGCCGGTGGATACAGCCTCCTATCAGGTGAGAATGCTGGCAGGAAACGTGATCCCATCTGTACTGAAGTGCCGGATGCAGGGAGTAGACGGACAGCTGATGGTTTACTATGATATTACATCCAGACAACCACTTGCGTCTTTGTTTGAGGATAAGAAACTGAACTATGAAGATCTGCGGCTTGTTTTTGGGGGCTTTATCCAGGTGATGGAGGAAATGTCAGAGTATCTGCTGAATCCGGGAAGGCTGGTATTGAAGCCGGAATATATGTATGTGGATCTGGAAAAACGGGAACTGTTTTTCTGCTATCTGCCTGGATATGAAGAAGATATAAGACTTCAGTTTCAGCTTCTGACAGAATATATCCTGCCCAAACTGGATCATGAGGATTCCCAGGCAGTAATGCTGGGATATGGTATTTACCGAAGGGCATTGGAAGATACTTTTCATCTGGAACATATCAAAGAAGAACTGTTCCGCAAACGAAGTGATGAAGAAACGGCAGCAAAGCAGGAAGCGCAAGACGACGGCTTATGGAAAGAAAATTCTGAGAATGTAAAAGCTCCAGAGGGTGCGGATCTGTGGATGGAAGAGGGCTTTTCAGGGACAACAAAGAGAACCGGACAGTGGGAGCAAAGCAGGATAAGGGAAAAAAATAAAGGAAATCCGAAAAAAGAAAGAACTGAAATTAGAAAAGAAAGAACAGAAAAATTGGGAATACCCTGGAAAGAAATTGGGGGCTGTATGACAGGAGCAGGTATGGGACTTTTGATCCTGGCAGCCAGAATCTGGGGATATTTGCCGGAAATCCCATTTTGGATGCTTCTTTGTGTAATCGTGTGTTTTATGGGAATCGGAACACTGATCGCCATACTTCTGGAGCGAAGAGAAACTAGAAAGGCCGAGAATGCATATAGCCAGAAACCAATGACCAGCCAGGAATCGGAATATGACTTTTCTAAAGCTGGAAGTTTGGAAGCTGAAGGCGAAAACAATTGGAAAGATAATGAATGGAATGGTATGGAGACAGCACGAAAGCCGGTGGATGGAAATGGGGATAAAAAGGACCCTATGTGGAAAACTCAGGAGAACAGTGAACTATTTGGGGAAACTGTGGTTTTGTCTGCCGGAAATGTATCAGGACCGTCTACGCTGGTAAGCAGAGAACCTGGGGAACTGGCGACTATTTATTTAAAAGAAGATCTTACAGTGATCGGAAAACTGGAGAATGCTGCAGATGCAGTGATCAATCTTCCCACAGTCAGCAGAATGCATGCCAAGATCAGAAAAAGGGAGGGGGAGTATTATCTGACAGATCTTAATTCCAGAAATGGAACGGCTGTAAATGGACAGATGCTGAAACCGGAGGAGGATTATCTGTTGCAGGATCAGGATGAGGTGGATTTTGCACAGGCCCGATATATTTTTATTAAAAACGGATAAAAATTAAAGTGCTATTTGACGCAGCAGAGAAACATGGATATAATTCATGTATTATAACTGTTCGGCATTTGCTGCAGAACAGAAATGATGAATACCAGATCACCTTGGGTGGTGGGGAAAAACAAAGGAGGATCACCATGCCGGTTTTTGATTTTAATAGTACGTCTGGACAGACTGAGACGGTTCAAAGTGAGTGTACGTATACGGTTTTTTATTCAGATGAGACAGAGGCTACACCTGAAAAGCCTATGCTGGTTTTAGATAATAAAGAGAGACAGTGGAAGCATCATTCCTGTGGATATTTTACAAATCCGGGAAAACGGACTTCTTTTGAATTTAAAGAGGACGAGGGTGTTTTCTGTGCAGATATCCTGAAAATAGATGCAAGATTTGTAAGTCTTTTGAAGTGGCTGGGAGAAAATCATATTAATGTACGGCTATCCGGAAAGAACCAGGAAGACGGATACGCAGTTTACCGGATCCGTGAGATTGCTTTTGGCGGTGGAACAAAGCTTTCAGCAGAGGATGGGTTCCTTCAGTTTATGATCGGCAGACTGCTGGCCAGCAATGCGCCTGCACAGGAGCAGGAAGATGAGGATGCAGATGAAGACGGAGATGAGATGAAACTCACCAGTATTCAGAGCATTACGGATTTTATGAACTGTGCAGGGAAAACTCTGCCTGATAATATCCGTTTGTGGGCAAGAAGAAATCTGGCAGTGGCACGTTCCCATGAAGTGTCTCAGGAGGAACGCAGACATGCACAGAGAGCATTGTCTATTATGATGAATATCCAGTGGAAGAGTAATTATTTTGCACCCATTGATCCTGAAGAGGCGAGAAAAATTCTGGATGAAGAATTGTATGGTATGGAAAGGGTAAAGCAGAGGATCATTGAGACGATCATACAGATCAACCGGACCCATACACTTCCGGCATATGGACTTTTACTGGTAGGACCTGCAGGAACCGGTAAATCTCAGATCGCATATGCTGTAGCACGTATTTTAAAACTTCCCTGGACAACTTTAGACATGAGTTCTATCAATGACCCGGAGCAGCTTACAGGAAGTTCCCGTATTTATGCAAATGCAAAGCCGGGAATCATTATGGAGGCTTTTTCGGCAGCAGGAGAGTCTAATCTTGTATTTATCATCAATGAGCTGGACAAGGCTTCTGCCGGGAAAGGCAATGGCAATCCGGCAGATGTACTTTTAACTTTGCTTGATAATCTGGGCTTTACAGACAATTATATGGAGTGTATGGTTCCTACAGTAGGTGTTTATCCGATTGCAACTGCAAATGATAAGGATCAGATCAGTGCGCCGTTGATGTCCAGATTTGCGGTGATCGAGCTTCCAGATTATACCCCGGAAGAAAAGAAAGTGATCTTTTCAAAGTTTGCACTTCCGAAAGTGCTGAAACGTATGGGACTGAAAGAACAGGAATGTGTGATCCGTGAGGATGGACTGGACGCAGTTGTTGAAAAGTATGCAGATACAACCGGTATCCGTGATCTTGAGCAGGCTGCAGAGCATATTGCTGCAAATGCACTGTATCAGATCGAGGTGGATCATGTGAAGTCCGTGACCTTTGATGGGGATATGGTAAGGGAGCTTCTTTCCTGAAAAGCTTTTCAGCAATACAACCAATGCTGCTGATTCGATTTGCCGATAATTTTTTTGCATCTTATGGGCGATGCGGTGATTTTTTTGTATCCGCAGGCCTGTGGATATGTTATAATGTTTGAAAAGAAAATTGGATAAAAGATAAACAATAGCAAAACAATAAAGAAACGATGCATAAATTGAGAATGGGCTGAAAAGAGGTTAATTTTTGGAAGAACTGAAAGATGAATTGAAAAAAATGCCTGTAACAGCGTGTCTGATGCTGGCGAATCTGATTGTTTTTCTGATCGTAGATTTTACAGGCGGTACCGAGAACACTGTTCACATGATCGCCTGCGGAGCTGGGTATGGACCATTGATAACAGAAGCCGGGGAATGGTATCGATTATTTACTTCGATGTTTCTGCATTTTGGTATTGCACATCTGGCTAATAATATGTTGGTTTTGTTTGTCCTTGGACAGCGCCTGGAGCCGGCAGTTGGAGGAGTAAGGTATCTGCTCATCTATCTCCTGTCTGGTTTTGGGGGTAATTGGATTTCTTTGGGATTGGAAATGAAAAGCAGTAATTATGCGGTCTCTGCTGGGGCTTCAGGAGCTGTATTCGGAGTGATGGGAGCCATGATTTATGTAATTCTGCGTAATAAGGGAAGGGTGGCTGATCTTTCCGTTAAAAAGATGCTGATCATGGCTGCTTTTTCTTTATATTTCGGCTTTACAAGTACAGGCGTGGACAATGCTGCTCATGTGGGCGGTATGCTTTGCGGTTTTCTGGCAGCATTCCTGCTGTATCATCCAGGGAAAGGGATAGCAAGGATGATACGGAATACCGAGCCCTGATCAGGAGCACTTTCAAGCTCGATCCGGCCACCGTGGGCTTCAACGATTTCCTTTGTAACAGCAAGTCCAAGTCCGTTGCCTGTGGGCTTGAAGGTGATGAACGGTGAAAAGATATCTTTTTGTACTTCAGGAGGGATGCCACATCCATTATCCATGATGGAAATACAGACAGATTCTGTATTGACATGGACGCGGAATGTAATCCTGCCGCCCGAGGAAGGGACTGCCTCCTGTGCATTACGCAGAAGATTCAGGATTGCCTGTCTGAGTTTGATCCGGTCAACCGGAAGTTTGGGAAGTCTGTCAGGACAATCCGTTATGAAGGTAATGCCAAGATAATCAAAAGTAGGTTTTACTGAGGAAATAATGGAAGACAGATAAGAGTTCAGATCTGTAAGTTCCAGTCGGATACGTCCTGCATTACTGTAGCTGGACAGATCATTCAGAAGTTCTCTTATATACTCCATATTTTCCATGATCTCTTCCCATTCCTGATAATCTGCCAGTTCCGGATGGGTGGATACCATCAGAAGCAGTTCGCTGTTGATCAGGGAAATGGGATTTCGTATTTCGTGAGAAAATTTTGACAGTGTAAGCCGAAAATTGTTTTTTAGCTGTTCCGTAGTGGTATTTGTCATATTATCACCTCAATTGGAAGTGTATCACGGGAATACTCTGACAGCAAGCAATATCGTAGTAAAAATATCGAGATAATCCGACAATGTATGCATGCAGACTGTATAAAATAGTCGGGAATGCATTTCATTTATAAATAAAACAACAGGAGGAATGAAAGATGGAAAAGTGTATTTTTTGTAAGATCGCCAATGGCGAGATACCGGCTGCAACTCTGTATGAGGATGAGGATTTTCGCGTTATCCTGGACCTTGGACCTGCAAGTAAAGGACATTCTCTGATCATTCCCAAAAGTCATGTGGCTAATATTTATGAGATACCGGATGAACTGGCTGCAAAGGCAATGCTTCTGGCAAAAAAAATGGCAGGCAAGCTGACAGATGCTCTTGACTGTGATGGATTTAATATTGTACAGAACAATGGGGAAGCTGCAGGACAGACTGTTTTCCATTTCCACATGCATCTGATTCCAAGATATAAAGATGATCATGCTGGAGTCACATGGACGCCGGGAACATTGACTGATGAAGTAAAAGAAGAAATACTTACAAAGATTAAAGGCTGATGGAGCGTGTCTGTGGGGTGGCTGATCAGAACAGGACAAATATAACATGAATAATGCGGAATTCGAGGAATTTTATGAAAAATACTATGAATTCTCAATAAGGATAGCAAATAAAGTCGTAAAGAGCCGTGTTGTTGCGGAAGACATCAGCCAGGAAACATTTTTTAATTTATACAAGATCAAGGATGAGCTGGATAGCAGTAATGAACGAGGACTGCAGGGGCTGGTTGCTAAGGCTACCGTGAATAAAGCAAGAGATTATTTGAGGAAAAACTCTACGAAACAGGAAATTATCCAGATGGAACGGGTTGGAGAGGAGAAGTGCCTGGAGTCTGCGGAAGCTCATCTTCTTGGTGTAGAGAAACAAAAGTATCTGAGGATAATTCTGGAAAACCTCAGAAAGAAAAACAAAATGAATTATGAGATTTATATTGCAGTAAAAATCCTGGATATTCCTCCGGAAAGGATTGCCCTGAAATACAAGATATCGAAGAATAATGTAAATAACCGTATCTACAGGACAAAACAATGGTTATTGGAAGAATATGCCAGGATTTATGATAGTTCCGGCTGATCAGGCAATACAGCTTTCGATGATGGAGACAATCTGATTGATAGAATCCAGCTGTTTGCTGCTTCGCATGGCTTCAATATAGGAATTACGGTTCTCATACAGTTTGCGGATAGAATCCATTAATACGGATTCTGTGATTTCCTCTTCTTCAAGAACCATACTGTAGCCCTGACGTTCAAAAGAACGGGCATTAAGGATCTGGTCGCCCCGGCTTGCATTAGCAGACAGAGGGATCAGAAGATTTGGCTTAGCCAGGGCATTAAGTTCACAGATAGCGTTTGCTCCGGCTCTGGAGATTACAATATCGGCTAAAGCAAACAGATCAGGAAGTTCTTCTTTTATATATTCATATTGTACATATCCAGCGGTATGCTCAAGGGAACTGTCAGTTTTGCCTTTGCCGCAAAGATGGATCACCTGAAATTCTTTCAGAAGCTCAGGAAGGATCTTACGTACATTCTCATTTACAGAGGCTGCACCAAGGCTGCCGCCAATGACCAGAAGAACCGGTTTGTCAGAGAAAAAACCACAGAATTTACGGGCAGCTTCTTTGTCACCATGAAGAAGCTCCTGGCGGATAGGTGTTCCTGTAAGGACTGCCTTATCTGCTGGCAGTGTGGAAACTGTTTCCGGAAAATTACAGCAGATTTTTGTTGCTGAAGAAAGACATAATTTATTTGCCAGTCCTGGAGTCATGTCGGATTCATGGATGATCGCAGGTATCTTCCGTTTCTTGGCTGCAAGAACTACAGGGACTGTAACGAAACCACCTTTTGAGAATACTACATCAGGTTTTAACTGTTTCATCAGTTTTTTAGCCTGACTATATCCTTTCAGTACGCGGAAAGGATCAGAGAAATTTTTGATGTCAAAATATCGCCTTAATTTTCCTGAAGAAATTCCATAATAAGGAATCCCAAGTTCCTGGATCAGGCTTTTTTCGATACCATTATAGGAACCAATATAGGAAATTTTGTATCCTTTTTCCTGGAGCTTGGGAATAAGAGCGATATTTGGAGTTACATGGCCGGCGGTTCCGCCGCCGGTAAGTACAATATGTTTCATAGGGGCCTCCTGAAAATTCTTAAAAAGTCCAGCCGGAGTAAATAATCGGCTGGCAAATATATTAAGATAAATATGAACCCCTGTGGAAGAATTGTCAAGGACAGATGAACATCCGGGAGAAAAAAATGAGTAGACGATTAGAGGATGAGGAGCTTGACCGGCTGCTAAAAGAAGAGTATTTGAATGAAGTTGATGAACTGAAAGATATCCTTCTCTCCGAGGATGACTTATCAGATCAGAAATTATATACAGATGAGGAAATCCATGCCTCTTATGGGAAGCTGGTAGAGCGGCTGAAAGCAGAAGGGGTATACCGTGAAGATGAGGATGAGTCACAGGAAATCCCAGATCCTGGAAAGAACAGGTATGGATCAATGGTCAAACGGCATCGTATTGCAAAGGCAGCAGGCTTTGTGATCGTATGCTTTCTTGGCGTGTTAGCTGCAAGTATGACAAGCGAAGCAAACAGGAATTATGTCACTAAGACCATAAAATATTTATCAGGAACAGATAAGCAGGTGATTGTATATAATGACGATACAAATGAGAACCCAGATCAGAGCGAAGATAAGGCAAGAACAGATATTGAAGAAAAATTGGGAGTACAGGTGCCGATAATTTTGTATCGACCAGAAGGATTTAAGTATTTAGATTATTACGTATATGAAAACACAAAGACCGCAACGATAGAATATCAATGTGATAATTATATTGTGGCATTATATATTTATAGTGAAAATCATGATAGTGGAAGTGAAAACGAAGTAATTCATGGAAATAGGATAGATGAAATGAAAATGGGCGATAATGAAGTTACTGCAACCATATATAGGACAGACGATGTGGATGGATTTGATTCTTATACCGCAATATGGCAGTTGAATAATTGGGGATACCAATTAAGCGGAAAGATAGATAAAACAGAATTTGAAAAAATAATAAAAAATTTGCAATTTTAGAGTGATTTTTAAGAATTTCATACGTATTAAAGATGTAGTGTAAATTCCACAGGGAAAACGGAGGTGATCTCAATGAGATTAAGGAAGTTGTGGAAAGCTGGAATGTTGACAATGGCACTTGCCGTAGCATCAGTGAGTACATATCCTGTTTACGCTTCATCTGAAATCGAAGAACGTACAGACGAAGAAACAGATGAGGACAGTGCAGAAGATACCGAGTACAGCAAACTGAGAGGCGTTAATCTTAATTATGGAAATGTTAAAATCGTAAAGCTTTCCAGTAATGAAGTGGCTCTTAGTGGGCTTACTCAGTGTCATCGTACATGCAGTACGGTATACCTATCTATGTATCTTGAACGCAAAGTAAACGGTGTATATTCCACTTATAAATTATGGGATTATACCAAAAGCAATGCAACGTACTTGGGCAAGAGCATGGATGTGCGTGTACCAAGCGGCTATTATTACCGCCTCCGTGGATACCATGCTGCGAAGAATGGCTCTAAAGAGTCCGTGACAACATTAACACAGGGAATCCTCGTGAAATAGGACAGGGCTATCCTTTCTGGACAGCTGTACATGGGACGGCAGCTTAACAGAACGAAGAGGCTTCTTGTTAATGGTATGGTACTGGATTGGCTGAGGGTGGCGCCGAAGCTGAAGGTAATGAATAAGAAATAAACATACCCAGATCGATTGTAAAAGAAATAACCTTCTTGACAAAACAAATTCATCCAATATGTATTATTCGCTTGCAACAACAATAACCCAACCCAATTGCACAGTGTACATACAATACGACGATGAAAAACTGAATAGCGAGGCATGGAAAAACCGTTGTCCGAAAAATAGAAATAAAAATACAACTGTGGATTTACATTACCGTTCAACGGTTTGAAATGCCTGCAAAAATGTTAAACAGGAGATGAACAAAGGGAAGTAAAGAAATTAAAGTACTAAAATTGATCTATTTGTACAAAAATAAAGAGTGAAATTCGGAAAAAACATCCAAAAAAGTTTGGCTTTTATATAGAAATTTGTAAATGCAAAAATCCATTTTCTATGGTATTATGCTGTTTATTCAAAGAGCCTTTAAGGCAGGCGGGGAGAATGCAGAAGTGAAGATTACTGCCGGAGAATTTCGGCAGATCAGAGCTACGAAGGAGGAATAGAAAATGGATTGGAGAGATTCCTGTGTAGATGAAATATCAAAACATCGCTGCTTTTTTTCGGCATTACACAGAAAACGGTTTATTGAATTATTTGAGATGGTACAATATGAGCCATTCCTTACGAAGGAGATTGTGAAATGTATCTTTCTTGCTGCATGGCAAAGACCGTCCACAGATGAGATGGCCGGGATTTTTCAGAAGCTGATTGACGAAGAGGCAATGGAGGCGAACCGTCTGCAGGGAGCCAGAGACAGTCGTCCAGCAACTGCAGACGAACGGGAGATATTCAAGCTTGCCCAGGATTTTCTGGCGCATCCGGGAGAGACACCGGATGAAGCATGTCTGATCCGATTATCAAAGGCATGGATTCCACTAGGGGACTGTGCACTTCAGGTCAGTGAGATCATAGACAGCTTATAAATATAACAAAAAGAACAAGAAATATTATTGTGCCTGAGGTAAACCAGACTTTATCTGCAGGCATTGTAAAGTCATAAACAAACGAAAGAATCCATAAGGTATCATAAGAAAACAGACAGGTGTTAAGATGAAAATAATTACATATCTGTCCAATCTTATGATACCTTTTTTGATGGTATGCATTGTTGGATATGGACTGTTGAATAAACGTGATATTTACGGGGATTTTCTGGAAGGAGCAAAGGACGGTCTGAAAACCGTTTTAGGGATTTGTCCTTCGCTGATCGGGCTTATGACTGCAGTAGGGGTGCTGCGGGCTTCTGGATTGCTGGATTTTCTGGTGAAAGTTCTGGAAAAAGTTACGGCACTGGTGAATTTCCCGGCAGAACTGGTGCCACTGACAACGATCCGGCTTTTTTCCTCCAGTGCTGCGACTGGACTTCTGCTGGATATTTTTAAAAAATATGGGCCTGATTCAAAAAATGGACTTATGGCGGCATTGATCCTCAGTTCCACAGAAAGTGTTTTCTACTGTATGAGTGTATACTATGGATCCGTAAAGATACGCAAGACCCGCTATACGCTGGCAGGTGCGCTCACTGCTACCATTGCCGGGATCTGGGCGGCGGTATGTATCGCCGGGAAGATGTAAATTCTCATTACAATACACTAAAAATAAAAAAAACACTAATGGATTTGCCAAGGAATGCAGCAGCATTGCACAACCCTATTGAGGTATAAAACATTCACTGGTATAATAATTCCATATCATGACCCCAGACCAGGGGTTGTGAGAGCACAAAGCTCGGAATAATTCAGAGATATTATAGCCGGATTTCAACTCTGGCAATAGAAAACGCTTAATGAAAAGGAGGAACACAAGTGAAAAAATGGGCGCGGGCGCTGTATCAGCCCAATCTTCCACTGGAAGAAAATCATCGGGTAACAGCATGCGAAGAACATATCCAGTTATCAAAAGAAGCGGCAACAGAAGGAATGGTACTTCTGAAGAATGAAGGAAACTTGCTTCCGCTGGCAAAAGGAACCAGACTGGCGCTTTTCGGAAAAGGCACCTTTGATTATGTGAAAGGTGGAGGCGGCAGTGGTGACGTAACCGTTTCCTACATCCGCAATCTGTATGAAGGCCTGAAAATGCAGTCAGACACAGTAGATATTTATGAACCCCTGGCAGAATACTACAGGGCAAATGTGAATCATCAATATGAGCAGGGAACCGTTCCCGGGATGACAGTGGAGCCGCCTCTTCCGGAAGATCTGTTAAAAGGCGCGAAAGCCTTTGCAGACACTGCGGTGATCGTGCTCAGCCGCTTCTCAGGGGAAGGCTGGGACCGCTCCAGTATAGAATGCAATGATGAAGACGATGAACTGCCTCAGGGCGAACTGACCATGCCACGGATTTCCCAGCAGGTATTTCCAGACGGGGACTTTTATCTTACGGAAAATGAGAAAAAAATGATCCGCCAGGTAGAGACAGCATTTGACAAAATCGCAGTGGTTTTAAACATTGGCGGTATCATGGACACTACCTGGATCAAAGAAAATGACCGGATCAGCAGTGCACTTCTTGGCTGGCAGGGCGGTATGGAAGGCGGCCTTGCCATGGCAGAGATCCTTTGCGGAAAGGCAAATCCTTCCGGAAAGCTGACGGATACCTTTGCAGAAAAAGCAGAAGACTATCCATCTATGGAAACTTTCCATGAGTCGTTCTACTATGTAGACTATACAGAAGATATTTATGTAGGATACAGGTACTTTGAAACCATTCCCGGTGCAGCTGCAAAGGTGGTATATCCTTTTGGATATGGTCTTTCCTACACAGATTTTGAAGTAAAAACAGAACAGACGGTAGAAAAAGAAGGTAAGATTTATATTTCCGTGAAAGTAACAAACACAGGGAAGCGGGCTGGAAAAGAAGTGGTACAGGTTTATTTCAAGGCACCACAGGGACTTCTTAAAAAACCGTCCCGTCAGTTAATCGCTTTCGGGAAGACAAGACTTTTACAGGCAGGAGAAAGCCAGCTTTTGAAGCTTTCCTTTGCAGTAGATGAAATGGCTTCTTATGATGATCTGGGAAAGATCAGCAAATCTGCCTGGGTTCTGGAGAAAGGAACCTATGAGTTTTATGTGGGAACTTCTGTGAGAGATACAGAAAAAACAGCGTACACATGGGAACAGAAAGAGGACAAGGTAACAAAACAGCTTTGTGCAAAGCTGGTACCTTCCAGCCTGAAAAAAAGAATGCTGTCAGACGGTACTTATGAAGAGTTACCGTTAATGGAAGCGAATGATCCAAATGCATGCGTTATTGAAAAAATGCATCCAGGAAGTGAAGAAGGACTTACACCGGTTATCCGTGCATGGGGACGAAGAAAGCTTTGGGGTGCGACAAAAGAGGAGCCAAAACAGTTCATACAGGTGGCAGAAGGAACAATGACCCTGGATGAGTTTATGAGCCAGCTTACAGAAGAAGACCTGCTGGAGCTTCTGGGCGGGCAGCCTAATACAGGAGTGGCGAATACTTTTGGATTTGGCAATCTTCCAGGATATGGAGTGCCGAATATTATGACTGCAGATGGACCGGCCGGCCTTAGGATTGCACCGGAATGTGGAATCTGCACTACTGCATGGCCCTGTGCCACTCTTCTGGCATGTACCTGGAACACAGATCTGGTGGAAAAAGTAGGAGAGGCCGGAGCCAAAGAGGTAAAAGAAAACAACATTGGGGTATGGCTTACTCCGGCAGTAAATATTCACAGAAATCCTCTTTGTGGCAGGAATTTTGAATATTATTCAGAGGATCCACTGGTAGCAGGTAAAATGGGTGCAGCCATGGTACGGGGGATCCAGTCCATGCATATTGCAGCTACAGTAAAGCATTTTGCTGCCAATAATAAAGAAACAAACAGAAAACACAGTGATTCCCGGTTGTCTGAGCGTGCACTCCGTGAGATCTATCTGAAAGCTTTCCAGATCATTGTGGAAGAGGCAGATCCATGGGCGATCATGTCTTCCTATAATATTATCAATGGCCACAGGGCTTCTGAGTGCAGGGAACTGTTGGAAGACATTCTGCGAGGCGAATGGGGCTTTAAAGGAATGGTTACTACAGACTGGTGGACCAGAGGAGAGCATTACAAAGAGATCAAAGCCGGAAATGACTTGAAAATGGCAAATGGTTTCCCGGAAAGAGTGAAGCGTGCCATGGAGCTGGGAGAATTGGATCGGAAGGATCTGGAGCATTGTGCAAGGCGAATCCTTGAGCTGATCCTGAAGCTTGATTGAGTATAAAAACAAAGCCAATGTAAATAAGCTATCAATCTCATTGGTCATAAAAAGGAGCACATCTCATACTGTAAAAGGTATGGGAATGTGCTCCTTTTCATATAACCGGATATGTGACGGTTAAATCAGATGTTCATTTTTCTTAAGCATTTCCAGAAGGATATTCTGGGTGTAGGCTCCGATATGCTTCTGTGTCTCTCTGTCCAGCTGATCCACATAGATAGGCTTGCCATACTCAATGATTACATGACAAGGCTTTATCTTTGGAAAGTGCGCCTCCCACAGATTCACAGAACCGGAAATAGCCATTGGGATAATCGGGCATTTGGTGCGGGTGGCAATCTTGAAACTGCCCTCATGGAATGGAAGAAGATCGGTCTCTTTTTCATTCTTATTCCGTGTGCCCTCCGGGAAAATACAGATGGAAATTCCGGATTTTACCTTCTCAATAGCTGCAAGGATGGTCTTCAGGCCCTGCTTGATATCTGTACGGTCAAGGAAAAGACAGTGCAGATACTTCATCCAGCTGGAAAGAAGAGGTACCTTTTCAAGCTCTTTTTTGGCTACATAGCCGGTAAGGATAGGACATCTGGGGTATGTAAGGGGAATGTCAAAAAAGCTGCGGTGATTGCCAATGTAAAGGACAGGTGCGTCCTTAGGAACATTTTCTTCGCCGATCACTGTAATCTTAACCCCGGAGATCCACAGAACACCCTTGAATACAGTCTGAATGATCCGAAGGGAACTGATATCCTTGGCTGCAGGGGAGAATTTCCCAATGATCCATTCTACGATAAGAAGGGGAATGGAAAGGATGAGAAATACCACCACATATGTTACACAAAGTATAAAACGAATCATAATTTTGGCTCCTTAGTTTTCCTGAATTTCATTCTAGCAAGGGAAAAATGGAAAGTCAATACTGTGTTCATAAACGGCAGAGCGCTGCATAAAATGAATAGTGAAAGACCAGTGGAGGTATGCCATGGGAAGGAGAAAACTGCTGATCAGTCTGCTTTTGTTTATGCTGATCCTGCTTTCAGGATGCAGATTTGTCAGGATCCGGGAAGAAGAAAGGCAGCCTCTGGAATATGAAATCGTCAGCCAGGATCAGATTCCCCAGGAACTGGCAGCGATTATCCGTGAGCGAAAAAGCGGAAAAATGCAGATGACTTACCAAAGAGGCAAAGAACTGTATCTGGTAAAAGGTTACGGACAGCAGCTTAGCGGTGGGTACAGCATTCAGGTGGAAGAACTGAGCTGTTCTTCCAATGGGGTGTTTTTCAAAACCAGGCTGCTGGGACCTGAGGATCTGGAAAAGGCGGCAGGAGTGCCATCCTGTCCTTACATTGTGGTAAAGATGCAAAGTAGAAAGGATCCGGTGGAATTTTTGTAACGATTCAGAAGTTTTGTAAAGAGATTTTGCAGAGATGCAAAGAGGCTTTGTAGAGATGTAGAATTTCTGTAGAAATGTAGGGAGATTTCAGTAAAGGAAAGCGGGAAGGAGAGGGAAAAGTGGAATTAAGAAAAGAAAGTGTTCAGGTGCTGCGGATCAAAAGCAAGGCTACCAGCCAGGTGACATTTGATGTGGACTATAATGTGCCAGATGCAAAACCGGATATTGGAAGGATGATCCAAAGCAAAGGCGAGGTTTCTATGGATGAAGTGCGTCTGGGCGAGGGCAAAGCATTTATAAAAGGGAACCTTGTGGCAGATATGCTGTATGTGGGGGAAGAGGCCGGAAAAGTGTACAGTCTGACAGCAAAACTGCCTTTTGAGGAGACTTTGAACCTGGAAGGGATCGCCAGTGGGGACAAAATATGCCTGAAGTGGGAGATTGAGGATCTGAGTGTGCATGTGATCCATTCCCGGAAGCTGAACATAAAAGCCATTGTTACGTTCCGGGCAGTTGTGGATGAAATGAAAGGGATCCTGCTTCCTGTGGAAGTGTGTGAAGAGAATGTTTCCGTGAAAAAGAAAAAGGTCCATCTGATGAGCCTGATGGTACATAAGAAAGATACTTTGCGGATAAAGGATGAAATGACCATTCCTTCCAATAAGCCGAATATAGGAACTCTTTTGTGGTATACCATTTCAGTCAGAGGTCTGGATCTGCGGCCGGAAAACCAGCTCCTTCGGGCAAGAGGAGAACTGGCGGTGTTTGCCCTGTACACAGGGGACGATGAGGGAAATACCCTGCAATGGGTAGAGTATGCCCTTCCTTTTGAAAGGGAAGTGGAATGCAGCGGATGTGAGGAAGAGATGATCCCAAACATCCAGACTTCGGTAATGCATCAGTCGTTGGAAGTAAAGCCGGATGCAGATGGAGAAGAACGGATCCTTACAGCAGATGTGGTGCTGGAACTGGACATGAAGCTTTACAGGGAAGAGGATCACGATCTGGTACAGGATGTGTATTCTCCTCTTAAAGAATGTGTGCCTAAGGGGAAGACAGAAACTCTGGAGGGACTTCTGGTACGTAATTTTTCCAAATGCAGGGTAACGGATCGGATACAGGTAAAGGAAACCCAGGGAAAGATCCTGCAGTTGTGCAGCAGCCAGGGTACTGTGAAGATCGACAAAACAAAGATCGTGGAAAATGGTATTCAGGCAGAAGGAATCCTGCTTTTGAAGGTGCTTTATGTGGTGGGAAATGATGATATGCCGTTATATTCTATGGAAGGGATGCTCCCCTTTACCCATGTGATCGAAGCACAGGGAATCCAGGAGGGATGTTCCTATTATCTGCAGGCGGAGCTGGAGCAGCTTTCCACAATGATGGCAGACAGCAACGAATTGGAGATCCGGGCAGTTCTTGGCTTAAATGTTCTTGTGCAGCAGCCCATGGAAGAGCAGATCATTGAACAGATTGAGGAAAAACCTCTTGATATGGAAAAAATACAAAGCATGGCCGGAATCACCGTATATATGGTAAAACCAGGAGAAAGCATGTGGGATATTGCAAAAAGATTTTATACCACAAAAGGGGAAATTATCAGGATGAATGAGCTGGAAGATGATCTGGTAACGCCGGGGCAGCCACTTCTGTTAGTGAAAAATATTCAAAGCTGATGCAAATTCTGTGATTTATATGGAACGCTCCCTGCAATCAGATTTATTGGTAAAAAAAGTATAATTCCCCATAAAAATATGTATTGAAATAAATACAAAACTCCATTAGAATAAATTGTATACAAAGTACAAAAGAGGCGGAGGATTTTATGCGGCTACGTGCATATGCGAAAATCAATCTTGGATTAGATATTCTTGGGAAGCGGCCCGACGGATATCATGAAGTAAAAATGATCATGCAGACGATCCAGATGTATGATCTTCTGGAAATAAAGAAAAAGAAAATACCAGGCATAGGTCTTATCTCCAATGTACCCTATGTTCCTGCCGATGAGCGGAATCTTGCATATAAAGCAGCAAAGCTGCTGATGGATGAGTTTAAGGTTCAGGAAGGACTTTCCATAAAGCTGGAGAAGTTTATTCCTGTGGCTGCGGGGATGGCAGGGGGCAGTTCTGATGCAGCGGCAGTCATGGTGGGCGTGAACCGGCTGTTTCAACTGGGGCTTACAGACCAGGAGCTGATGGAGAGAAGTGTGCAGATCGGTGCGGATGTGCCCTATTGTATCCTGCGGGGAACAGCCCTTGCAGAAGGGATCGGAGAGCGTCTGACCCCATTACCGGCACTTCCTAAGTGCTGTGTTCTTATCGGCAAGCCATCCGTAAGTGTATCCACCAAGACAGCTTATGAGAGCCTTGATCTGGCAGCAGTTCCGGTACATCCGGATATTGATGGGATGATCCGGGATATTCAGGCAGGAGATCTGGATGGGGTAGTATCCAGGATGGGGAATGTGTTTGAGCCAGGCATCCAGAAACGGCATCCTGTGATCGGAGATATCAGCAGGCTGATGGAAGAACATGGAGCCATGAAAGCCATGATGAGCGGCAGCGGTCCTACTGTTTTTGGTATTTTTAAGGATGGGGATCAGATGGAACGAGCTGCAGCAGCTTTGCGGGACAGCCATCTGGCAAAAGTAGTATTTGCTACAGAAATATACAACCGAAATGGAGGAAATACAAATGACAAGTGATTTTTCAACAGATATGAATGAGTACCTTCCTCTGAGGGAGGTTGTTTTTAATACCCTCAGGCAGGCGATCCTGAAAGGAGAATTGAAGCCGGGTGAGAGACTGATGGAGATCGCACTGGCAGAACGGCTGGGAGTCAGCCGGACACCGATCAGGGAGGCTATGCGTAAGCTGGAGCTTGAAGGCCTTGTAGTGATGATTCCCAGGAGAGGGGCACAGGTTGCCAACATTACAGAGAAAGATCTGAACGATGTGCTGGAAGTTCGTATGGTCCTTGAGAATATGGCGATTGAGAAGGCATGCGACCGTATGACTGAGGAGGATATTGAGAAGCTGTGGGCAGCAGCAAAAGCCTTTGAGAAGACCACTGCAGAGGGCAATCTGGTGAAGATGGCAGAGGCTGATGTGGCTTTTCATGAGATCATTTATCAGGCTTCTGATAATAAGAGGCTGATCCAGGTTCTGAATAATCTCCGGGAGCAGATCTACCGATACAGAGTAGAGTATCTGAAAGAAGAAGAGACAAGGAATCTTCTTGTGAAAGAGCATGAGGAGATCACCCAGGCTATCCGGGAGCGTAATGTAGGACAGGCAAGGGAGCTTTCCTATCAGCATCTGGAGAATCAGCGCAAGGGGATCATTTCTACCATTCAGACTGAGGAGTGATTGGATTACCGGGGAATCGTTACTGTTTCTGCATAAAAATCAAATATCAGGAAATTCTAAGAGAGATGTAAAAGTCTCTCTTTTTTTTATGAAAGTCCCAAAGGCACAAAGCAGCTGACTTTCGTATATGTTATGTAATGAACTGCAGGTATGGAGGAATAACAGTGGAAAAAAACAGCAGCGATAAGGAAGAGGAGAAAAGGGTTTCGGCAAGCCTGAGGGAAAATGAGACCTATGTACGGAAAAGATGTGAAAACTGCGGAGATATTGTGATACGCCCCATGCGGCTGGGAAAAGAGCGGAAAGTGGATTGCCTGATGGTTTATCTGGAGGCAGCAACATCCAATATGATGCTTGAGGATTCAGCACTTGGAAAAATGATCAACCACTTCTGGGAAATCTCTCCAGAGCAGATTCAGGAATTTGTAAAGCATAACAGTCTTGGCATTGCAGATGCAGGGAAGCTTTCCACAATGGGAGAGGTGTTTGAAGCGCTGCTTGCAGGAAATGCAGTATTTTTCCTGGATGGATTTGACCAGGCAATGAAGATCGCAAGCAGCGGTTATCCTGGTATGGGCGTATCTGAAACAGAAACGGAAAAAGTGTTAAGAGGCTCAAAAGAAGGATTTTCTGACAGTGTAAAGGTAAACTCTGCACTGGTAAGAAAAAGGCTGCGGGACACCAGGATGAAGGTGGAGGAGCATTATATGGGTGTTCGTTCCCATACCCTGATCCATATGCTTTTTATGGAAGATCTGGTAAAAGAAGAGTTTCTGGATGAGGTCCGGGAGCGGATGGAAGCCTTTCAGGTGGACGGGATCCTGGACAGTGGCATGCTGGAGCAGCTGACAGAGGATTCCTGGATTTCACCATTTCCCCAGTATCAGACCACAGAGCGTCCTGACCGGGCTGCTCAGGAGATTTTAAACGGAAAGGTAGTACTTCTTTGTGATAATTCGCCCTTTGCCCTGATTTTTCCCGGAACCTTTGCTGGCTTTATGGAAAGCAGCGAGGACTGGTATAACCGGTTTGAGATGGCGTCTTTTTTGCGGATCTTGCGGTATCTGGCGATGCTGGCAGCAACACTGCTTCCAGGGCTTTATCTGGCTGTGATCCGGTTTCATACCCAGGTCCTGCCCACAAATCTGATCCTGTCCTTTGCACAGGCAAGAGAGGGAGTACCATTTTCCAGTGTGGCAGAGCTTTTGTTTCTGGAACTGGGATTTGAACTGATCCGGGAAGCAGGGGTGCATATACCCGGAACTTTGGGGAATGCTATGGGAATCGTAGGAGGCCTGATCATAGGATCAGCAGCAGTAGAGGCCAATTTGGTAAGCCCTATCGTGGTGATGATCGTAGCCCTTACAGCCCTTGGCTCTCTGGCAATCCCAAATGAAGAATTTACCTCTGCCTTCCGGCTTTTAAAATATTTTTTTCTGTTCCTTGGTGGGTACCTGGGAATTTATGGGATTGTGCTGGGAATTTACCTGGTGATCTCTCATCTGGCAGGACTTTTAAGCTTTGGATTCCCCTATCTTGGGGCATTTACCAGGAAAAATAAAGCCCAGGGAGTAGGGGATGGCATTTTTCGGATACCCTTCCGGCTTCGTAGATACAGGCCTGTGTTTGCCAGCAAAAAAGAAAGGATCCGGCTGAAAAGGAGAAAACAGTAATGACAATGGAAGAAAATAACAGGATTTCCCACAGACAGCTTTACTACCAGATCGTACTTACATTTACCTCTCCTTTTCTTCTGGGGATTTTCGGAAAAGGAAGGCCTGCCGGGATATGGGGGATCCTGGGGACTGTTGCAGTGGTGATACTGCTTTTTCTTTACCTGGTGTTTCTCATCCGTTTGGCTCCTTTTTGCACAAACCTGAAAAAATACGCAGGCACAGGCGGCTGTATTGTGATCGCTTTGTTTTTATCTGTATATGTGATACTGACCAGTGGATATCTGTTGCATATTCTTGCTGTGATCGTACCGGAGAGCCTGACAACGGAGATCAGTGGAAAATGGATCGGCCTGCTTGCTGTGCTGGTCTGCGCTATGGGCACTCATAAAGGGATGCAAAGGCGGGGGCGCATGGCAGGAGCAAGTGGAGGCCTGTATCTTGCAGCAGTTCTCCTTCTTATGGTGCTGACTGCTTTTCAGGGAAGGAAAAGCTATCTTGCGCAGATGGTAAAGGATTCTGCTGCAGCAGGATTGGAGATCCGGGACGGCTTTTATATCCAATTGTGTGCTTTTTCCGGGATCGGGCTTCTCCCTTTTTCCCTGCCTTGTGTGGAGAAACAGGGCAGCAGTGGGAAAACCCTTGCCTGTGGGATATTGACCCTGGGCGGGATCCTTGTGGGAATGGAACTGCTATTGCCTTCCGTTTTTGGGTGGAACAGGGTTTTGCAGGAGGAATATCCGGTCTTACCCCTTCTTGCAGGTGCGGATCTGCCGGGAAATGTGCTGGCAAGATTTGATGTGATCTGGATGGGGATCCTGGTGTATGGGCTTTTATTTTCTATAGGAAGCCTTCTTCATTATGGGGATCAGATCCTGAAAAATGCCAGGCTTGGAACCGGAAGATACTGGATGGCAGGTGCTGCATATGCTGTTTCTCTGGCGAGAGTAAAGGGGCTTGGTATCGGAGAGATTTTTGAACCCTATCTGGAATATGTTTTTCTTCCGGGACTTTTGATCCTGCAGATTTTTCTCATGGTACGAAACAGAGGGAAATGGAAGAAAAAGAGTCTGGCAGTCATGGGAATGGCTTTGTGTATGTGCCTGTTTGCAGGGGGATGTGGAGGCGTGGAGCCTGAAAAAAGGATTTATCCTCTGGCTTTAGGCGTAGATATGGATGAAAAAAAGAATTTTGTTTTCACATATGGGATGCCGGACATGATACTGGCTACCGGGCAGGATAAGGCAGGAGAGGAAGGAATCAGCAGCCTGACTGTCTCTGACAGCAGTTTTGATGAAATTGAACAGGCATATCGCAGATCCCAGGGCAAATATCTGGATCTGGGGCATCTGCAGATCCTGGTACTTGGAAATTCCATGCTGGAAAGGGAAAACTGGCGGCAGCTGGCAGATTATCTGAGGCAGGAGCTTTATGTAGGGGAAAATATTTATGTATTTCAGGCAGAAAGCGGGCAGAAGGCAGTAAGCTGGAGATCAGATACAGACAGTTCCCTGGGAGAGTGGGTACAGGGGATCATGGAAAATGCCCAGTGGGACAGAAATTCTGACGGGATTACTTTGCGGGATATGTATTATGATTTTTATACAGGAGAAGAATTGCAGAGCCTGCCTGTGATCCGGATGGAAGGAGAGCAGATCCGGGTGGATTTCCCGGGGCAGAATAAACAGGAAAAAACAGGGAATACTTAAGGGAAAGAAACAGGAGGTACGAAAGGTGATAAGGTGGTTAAGGCAAAAAGGCACCAGGCTGTATCTTTCCCTTCTGGCAGGTCTTCTGGCAGTGGGATTTTGGGGAAATACAGCGGATATGGAAAATACACAAAAGCCCCGCAGTACAGTGGCATGGTGGGGGCTTTTGTATCCTGATTTCTGCAGGAAGATAGCGGAAGAGGAACTGGAGAAGGAAGGGGTACAGAAAGATAAAACGCAAAAAGAAAAGATGCAAAAAGAAGAAATGCAAAAAGAAGAAATGCAAAAAGAAGAAATGCAGCCGGAATATGCTTTCTGGATCGTGGAATTTATAAAAAATCTGTAAGCAGATTTAATTATGTGGATTCTTGAAGCTTTGTGTGGCTTTGCTATGAATTTATGTGTGGATTATATGAGCGTTTAGGGCAAATTTCATTGGCATATATTTACATCTTTCGTACAATTATTATGAAAGTCCAGCAGTCGAGGAACTGCTGACTTTCATATATAATAACCACAAAGAGGGAGAGGAACATGAAAAATCGTTTGATATCACGAGTATGTTCCGTGCTTTTAACTGCTGCAATGCTGGTGACTTCTGCACCTGCATCTGTATTTGCAGAAAGCATAGGAGAAGAGAGCGTTTTCACAGATGTGGAAACAGAAAACGACTTTGCAGAACCGGAAGCAGAGGATGTACAGGAGCCGGAAAGTGAAGATGTGGAGGATGTGACAGAGGAGCCGGAGACAGAGGCATCAGAGGCTGATCAGCTGTCTGATTTTTCAGATGGAGCCACGGTCCAGGGGACAGATCAGGCTCTGACTGACAGTCAGGTGGATGCTGACCAGGTAGCATCTGTGTCTGTAGATATGCTTAATGCACAGACAGAATTTTATGAATATCTTACGGATCCATGCAGGATCGTAGGCGCAGTTCTGCATATTACTTACGGGGATGGTTTTACAAATGCGCTTACATTTAACCAGTACAGCTCTACAGTTGAAGATAATGATAAGGGATATCAGTGGACCTATACTTATGAAAAATACGGTCAGCCGGTGAGTGGTATGCTGGATGCAGGTACATATGACCTGGTTCTTACAGGCAAAGATATCCGTGGGAAGGGAAGACCGGATGTTACAGTGACAGAGGGGATCCGTCCCATCACCATAAAGCCAAGGAGAATGGACAGTGGTTCAGGAGGCAACTGCTCTTGTGGCAGGAAAGAAGGTACAGAAATGTACGGTAGGCCAGAAAGAACTGAACGTACAGGAAATTTCTGCACTGCCTGCAACACTTACCATGTCTGTTGGTGCAAAGAAAACGGTTCCTCTGAAGGTAAAACAGTCTTACACTGTGAAAGTAAGCGATCTTGCAAAAGGTGACAGCATTGACAGCTTTGTGAGCAGCAAACCAAAGGTTGCATCAGTAAACAATAAAGTAAAGATCACAGGTAAGGCAGCAGGTACAGCCGTGATCACAGTGAAACTGAAAAGCGGATATTCTGTATGGTTCAAGGTAAAGGTACAGAAAGCCGCCGTAAAGACCACTGCTTTGACAGTTACAGATGCTGCTACAGGCAAAAAAGTTGCAAAGAGCGTAAAGCTTGGCAAAAATAAAAAGCTGAAGCTGCAGACTGCAGTTGCGCCTGTAACAAGTCTTCAGAAGGCAACATATACTTCCTCCAACAAGAAGGTTGCCCAGGTGGCAAAAAATGGAGTGATCACAGGTAAGAAGGCAGGTGCTGCAGTGATCACTGTAAAATCAGGAAGCAAATCCTGCAAGATCAAAGTGACTGTGAAATAAAGGTCAGATTCTAATGCTTGCAAAGTAAAACGTAAAAAAGCACAGGTGTAATGTATAAAAGTGAAAAATTATACATTACACCTGTTTTTATGTTATGATGTTAGAAACAGAAAACCTGAGTTATGATATTAGAACTGGAGGAACAATATAAATGAAAGTATATGGATTTGGAGACAGTAATAAGCCATCGATTATGTTATTTCCGGGAACCTGCTGTTATTGGAAGACGAACTTCGGACATGTGCTGGAAGGATTACAGCAGCATTTTTATTCAATGATCGTAAGTTACAGTGGATTTGATGAAACAGAAAATACTACGTTTATTTCAGAACTTGATGAAGTAGAAAAAATCGAAGCCTACATAAAAGAGCATTTGAATGGAAAACTGTTTGCTGCATATGGATGCTCCCTGGGAGGCTCTGTTGTTTCCCTTCTGGTAAGCCGCCAAAATATCCATATTGATCATGCTATGAGAAATCAGTTTTGCACGGATCTGTATACGAAGGTAGGCGAGCAGATTCAGGTACCGGGAACAACGATCCATGTTTTCTATGCTCTGAAAATGGGGGAAAAGTACCGGAAACGCTATCTGAAATATTTTGCAGACCCGGATATCTGCGAATATAACCTGCAGCATGAAGAACTGCTGCTGGATGCAGAGCGCTGGACCCAGGAGGTAGTCCGGGCGTGTGGGAAATCGGTGAGGTAAAGAAAATCTGTAGCCGGCAAAAGTTACTAATGGATCATCCTATATTGAAATTATAACTAAGATGTGCTATTTTAAAAATGTTACATAAAAAAAGTTACATTTTTAAAATTGGTGATTGTATGAAAAATTATTTAGAAAAAACATTGCGTCAAAATGTTAGTATAAATGAAACAGAAGATTTAAATGATAAGTTGCCGTTAGCTTTTCGTGGAAGATATATTTTTTACAAAGTCAAAACCAATGGCTCATCTTGGATAGGAATTCAACCCAAAAGTGAAGTGGGGCTGGTAATGCTTAGGAAGGATCATGCCAGAATTGAAAAAGCATCGAGCCTCAATTGCGCTGTCTTTTTTGAGAAAACAACATTTTATATTAAAGAGAAATTGATGGAAGAAGGTATTCCATTTGTAATCAAAGGAAAGCAGATATATTTACCGTTTATTGGATATTTGTTATCAAACAAAAACGAGAGAGAAATTGCTCCGGTGCATTTGATTTCTTACCTGACACAGAGAATGATCTTTGTTGCAATATATGAAAAATGGGAGAATGTAACTGTATCTGAGGCGGCAGCAAGAATGGGAGTCACAAAAACATCGGCCAGCAGATGTTTTGACGAAATTGAATATCTGAACATAGATATTTTGGGCATGAAGAGAAAGTCGAGGGTGATTATTGTTCCGGCAGATATCAGAAAACTATGGGATGATATGCAAGCCGTTTGGAGAAATCCAGTTACTGCAAGGTATGAACTTAAATATGATATCGGGTTAGAGAAAAAAGCCGGGATTAGTGCACTGTGTGAATATTCATTGCTCTCAGATAATAAATATCCAACTTACGCTATTACCAAAAAGGAAATAACCGGTTCAGGAATTAAAAACATGAAACAGGTGCATCCAGGAGAAGAAATAGGATGTGTTGTTTTGGAAGTGGGATATTTTATTGATTTTGAGAATAAGGCTTTAGAAGATCCACTCAGTGTCGCATTATCTCTTACAGAGGCGGAAAAACAAGATGAACGGGTTCATATTTCTGTAGACAGCATGTTAAAGGAGTATGTATGGTAAAAGGGTTAGATATGTTTAGAAAATATTTTAAAGACTATGAGAATCAGTATGTTCTTATTGGCGGTGCGGCATGCGATATTGTATTTGAAAACAATGATACAATGTTTAGAGCTACAAGGGATCTTGATATAGTTCTAATTGTAGAGGCATTGCCCCCTGAGTTTGGAGAGAAATTCTGGGAATTCATTCAGGCTGGAAAATATAGAAACAAAGCTTCTAATGAAGGAAAACCACAGTTTTTTAGATTTGATAAACCAGAGAATGAATCATTTCCTAAAATGATAGAACTGTTTTGCAGAAGTGATTTTGAATTGCGAGAAATGATCGGAATATTTGATTTTGTTTAAGGCAAAAGCGTACCTTGATTTAAAGCAGAGAAAAGCAAGTGGAGAAGCTGTAGATTCTAATAATATAAAAAAACATAAAAAGGATGTATTGAGAATTTCAGCAGAACTTATGCTTGAGAAAGCAACAAGTCTTCCTGATACAGTTAAAGCAGATATAGATGCTTTTATCGAATCGCTGGAGGGTGAACCATTTGATGCTAATTCATTGAAAAATTATGGACTTAAGAATCATGATATTATTGAAGTTTTAAAAAGAGTATTCGATTAGGTAAAATCACCTTGCATTTTGGGGAGAAAATGCATAGCTAACTTGAAAATTTAAATTCCAGTGAAAAAGTAAATTCCACCATGGTTTAAATTTTGCTGATTTAGTGAGAGATTTTTAAGCGAAATCTCTCACTTT